>JALYGI010000123.1 GCA_030777185.1 Pseudomonadota bacterium | reverse complement strand
GATGGGCCGCCCCGGGCTTGACGCGGATGACGTCGGTGAGGAGCACGCCGGCGTTGCCGACGATCAGCCGGGCGGGCTCGAAGACGAAGCGGACGTCCCAGCCGCTTGCGACCTCGGCAATCATCCTGCCATAGGCTTGGGGGCTGGGGGGAAGCGGCGCCTCGGGATCGTAGGGGACGCCGAGGCCGCCGCCGAGGTCTGCGAGGCTGATGCTGTGTCCGGCGGCGCGAAGCTGGGCGATGAGGTCGCCTACCCTGCGAAAGGCGCGTTCGAGCGGATCGAGGCTCGTGAGCTGGCTTCCGATGTGGACTGCCACCCCCTGCACCTGGAGGCCCGGCAGTTCGCGGGCGCGAGCATAAGCATCGAGCGCCTCGGCGATCGAAACGCCGAATTTGTTGTGGGCGGCGCCGGTGGAGATCTTCGCGTGCGATCCCGCCTCGACATCGGGGTTGACGCGGAACCCGACGGGAGCGGTCCTGCCGAGCGAAGCCGCGACCTTCGAAAGCATCTCGGCTTCAGGGACCGACTCCAGATTGAACTGGCAGATGCCCCCTTCGAGGGCGAGCCGCATCTCCTCGGCCGTCTTGCCGACGCCTGAGAAGACGATCTTCTCGGCCGGAATGCCGGCGGCGCGGGCACGGCGATATTCGCCGATCGAGACGACGTCGGCCCCCAGGCCGTCCGCTGCCAGCGTCGCCAGCACCGCGGCGTTGGGATTAGCCTTGACGGCGAAGGCGATCAGCGGATCGCCAAGCCCCGCCAGCGCCTCCTGGAGGACTAGGGCATGCCTGCGCATGGTCGCCGTCGAATAGACGTAGACGGGTGTGCCGACCGCCTGCGCGATCGCCGGCAGCGGCACATCTTCGCAATGGAGGATCCCATCCTTGAGGTGGAAATGATCCATATCCTTTCGTTACTCCGAACCCCCCGGCACCCTCAACGTCATCCGCGCAAGCGGCACCCCATGAGAAGGTGGCGGCGCGGCTTCCCCCGCAAGTCGCTTAGGATCCACCAGCATTCTTTGTGGGACCCCGAAGGCGGGGATCTCAGGACGACATGGCTCGGCGGGTCTCAATGAGAGGCCGCCTCTGCCGGGGTGACGCTCTTCGGCGTCAGAAGAAGTCGACCTTGTCGTAATGAGGCGGCGGAGCAATGACTTCCATCCGCTCGCCGAGCAGCGGCCGGAAGCTCGGGCGCGATTTCATCACCGCATACCAGTCGGTGGTCTGCTTGTGCCCGCGCCAGTCGAGCCCGCCCAGATAGTCCGCGACCGACAGCTGCGCGGCTGCTGTGAGATCGGCGAGCGTCAGTGCTGGGCCGCCGAGCCAGCGGCGATGATCGAGCAAATAATCGATATAATCGAGGTGCCCGTTCGCGACGCGCATCGCCTCGCGCAGCACCTTGGTATCGGGCGGGTCGCGGCTGACGAGGCGCTTGCGCATCCGCTCCTCCAGCAGGGGCCCGACGACATCGCCGTAGAACCTCTCGTCGAACCAGGCGACCAGCCGGCGGATCTCGGCGCGATTGATGGCGGTGCCCGGGATCATCGGCGCCTTTTCCACCGTTTCCTCGAAATATTCGCAGATGGCGCCGGAATCGATGAGCACGATGCCTTTCTGCGCCTCCACGAGCACAGGTGTCTGAGCGGCCGGATTGAGATCGACGAACTCGTCGCGGCGCAGCCAGGGGGTCTCCCGCACGAGCTCGTGCGCCACACCCTTTTCGCTCAAAAGGAGGCGGACCTTGCGGGAGAACGGACAAAGGGGGAATTGATAGAGCTGCCACATGGCGCGCAACTCATAGCGCCGCGGCGCGCGGCGTCCACTCCCTTGGCTGGAGCACTTCCCGAAAAAGGGGGACCATTGAGTAGGTCGCCATGTCCCCCGGACATGGCTGCGGCCTGCGGGGCAGGCCGCACCTGCTGACTTCACCTTGTCGGGAAAGGCTCTAGGCTAAACAAAGGTGAGAAGCGCGTAGACGAGCCCGGCCGAAATCAGCAGCAGAACCAGCGCCAGCCATGGGTTCGCAATGCGCGGACGCGCCGTTCCCGCCGGAAGCCTCGCCTTGCCGCCGATCATCGGCCAGACCAGATGCTGTCCCTTGCCGAAGCGGTAGAAGAGGATCGCTGCGATATGGACGGCGATAAGGGCCAGCAGCAGGTTGAAGTTGAGCTCGTGCACCTCGTGCAGGAATTCGGCCATGTCTTCGGAGACGAGGTCGTTGAGCGGCCCCCAAAAAAATTCATCGTCGTAGAGGAAGAGTCCAGTGCCGGTCTGGACCGCGAGGCAGAGCAGCATCAAGGCGATCGAATAGCCGCCGATCGGATTGTGCCCGACATGCCCTGCCGCGGGGGCTGAGCCGAACAGCTCGCGCAGGTAGAGGATCGCGCTTCTCGGCCCCCGGATAAAGGAGGCGAAGCGGGAAGTGTCGCTGCCGAGGAAGCCCCAGGCCAGCCGGAACAGCAGGAGCGTCAGCACTGCATATCCGATCCGGGCATGAAGCTCCGAATCATCCTGCTCCTGCGTCCACCACGCGCCGGCGATCAGGAGCACGAGGCTCCAGTGGAAGAGGCGGGTCGGCAGGTCCCAGATGGTGGCCCGGGAGCCGCTTCTCGCCTCGTCAGCCATTCTAGCTGGCCCTAGTCCTTCAATTGGAAGGCGGTGTGGCAGGATTTGCACGAGGCGCCGAGTGCGGGAAGCTGCGCCCGCACTTGAGCGGCATCGCCGGACCGCGCCGCCTTGTCCATTGCGGCCGCGGCCTGGCGGTATTCGGCAACGCGCTGAGCGAAACGCTGCTTGTCGGTCCAGATCGCCGGGCTTGCCTTGCTGTCGCCGGCTCCTTTTGCCGTGCCTTGCGGCCACCAGCGATGCATGTCGCGAGCCGCCGAGAGGACGGCGGCCGCCTTCCTCGCATCCGCTGCCGTTCTTTCCCCCTTGGCAAAGCCGGTCAGCGTCTTCATCGACCCTCCAAGCGCCTTCATCCGCGCCTGGCGCTGGTCCACCAAAGCGGCCGGATCGGGCCGGGAGCGCTGCGCGTGGCCGGCGGACACGGCGATGGCTGTGCTTAGCCCTGCCAGCGCGAGAAAGCCGACGGTTCGAATTTTCAGCGCGAACATAAGCAACTCCTCCGGCCCCGTACGTGGCGCCGGGCCAACCTATTGCGCCAGATAAGATTGTCGAGACCGGAGTGCCGACTTAGCGGCGAGACTCGTAATCGTCCCAGTAATCGCGATCATAGTCGCGATCGCGGCGATCGCGGTGGCGGCCGGTGCGGATCGCTCGTTCGAGGCTCAGCTCGACGCCGGCCAGCGCGCGGCGAAGCTCGGGCGCGATGACGGCGACCTGCGCGATCATGTCGCCCATGCCGATCGCAAGTCCGTCAACTGAATCCCGCACGCGCTCGCGAAGATAAGGATCGTCGCGCCCGGCCATCTCGCCAACTGTCGCATCGCGCGGCACGCGGCGGGTGGGATCGATCGCGCGAACGACGCCGCCGATCGGCACGTCGAGAATGGCTTCCGCGGCGCGGCCGGCGACGCCCGCCATGTCCTCGACCTCATCGGGCGCGGGAAGGCTGCGAACGATCTCGCGATCCATTTCCTGCGGGAAGGAGGGGGAAGATTGGGCCTGGGCGGCGGGCGCTGCCAGGGCGATCACGCTCGCCGCAAGAATGAAATGACGCAAAACGGGCCTCCTGTTGCACGTGTCGGCGCACGCTAAACGCGCCTCGGACGACTCTGGTTTCCTGTTAGCTCCCAAAGCATGAGCCTCCCGTGAACGGGTGTTCGAAGCGCCTTCGGCCGGGATCTTCACCGTCGCACTGCTGCCGTCGCGACTCCCGCCGCGACAAGCGCACCCCCTCCCGCACGTTGCGCCCACCTCCGAAACCTTCGCTCCCGAAACAGCATCGACGCTCGTGATGCGGTCAGCGCATAAATCGTATCGGTTATTGCGGCGATGCCGGTGAACGTCACGACCAGGATAGCTGCCTGCGGAAGATATGGCGCGTGAGGGCTGATGAATTGAGCGGCGAACGCCACGAAGAAAAGGATGGTTTTCGGGTGAAAGGTGCCGACCGCTATGTTGGTGAGAAAGGCCGCTTTTGCGCTGATCGGTCGATGGGAGGCGCAAGCATCCGCCTTTCTATCGCTCTTTGCTATCGCCAGGACGCCGATGACGATCAGGTAAGTGGCGCCGACCCATTTGAGGATCGTGAACGCCACCGCCGAAGAGGCGAGGATCGCTCCAGCACCCGCCAGGGACAGGGAGATAGCGGTTGCGTTTCCGACTGCCATGCCGGCAACAGAGGCGAGCGCGGTGGTTCGGCCTGAGCTGAATGCGAAGCCGACGATGCTCGCGACTCCCGGGCCTGGAATGACCCCCATGATGAATGAGGCGACGGCGAAAGCCACCCAGACGTGCAGGTCCACAGCATCCTCCAACCGATGCGTCAGCCTTATCCCGCAGGTTGACGACGGTCTTTTCCCTACCACAATCTGCGCAAAGACTGCGAGCTTGGTCGGGAGCCCCCCGGCTTTTATATAGTCTAGCGCATCGTGAGCCAGACGAGCGCGATCGCGCCGACCACGATCCGGTACCAGGCGAAGGGCGCGAAGCCGTAGCGGGTGACGATGCCGATGAACCAACGGATCACCACCAGCGCCACCACGAAAGAGACGACGAAGCCGACCGCGATCGTGCTCCAGGCGCTGCTGTCGAGCGTGGCTCCGGTCTTGAGAAGATCATAGGAGCTTGCCGCTAGCATGGTGGGGACGGCGAGGAAGAAGCTGTATTCGGCCGCGGTCTTGCGTTCGACGCCAAGCGACAATGCGCCCATGATCGTCGCGCCCGAGCGGCTGACGCCGGGGATCATCGACAGGCATTGGATGAAGCCGATGCCGAGCGCTGTCTTCCAGCTCATCGCCTCCACGCTGTCGTAGCGCGGCGTCTTCAACGTGCGCTCGAGCACCAGGATCGCGACGCCGCCGAGGATCAGCGCCCAGGCGACGATCTCGGGAGAATCGAGCATCGCCTTCACCATGTCGTAAACCACGAAGCCGATCACCATCGACGGCAGAAATCCCAGCGCGACGTTGCGGGTGAAGGCGATCGCGCCTGCATCGCGGCGGAAGAGGCCGGCGATCACATCGGTGAAGCGGCGATGATAGAGAACGATGACGGCGAGAATCGCGCCGAGCTGGATGACGATCTCGAACGTGCCCGCCGCCTCGCTGCTGAAGCCGAGCAGTTCGCCGGCGAGCACGAGGTGCCCCGTCGAGGAGACTGGGATGAACTCGGTCAGGCCCTCGACGATGCCGAGCAGGATGATGGTGAGGAGGGAGGCGTCCATCCTTACCTCGTGATGCCGAGGGAAGGCAGCTCAGGACAATAAGGCAAGCGAATCTCCGTGAGTTCCCAGCTTCGCGGGGTGATGATTAAGGCTTAGTAAGGCTGCTTGGCGGCGAAGCGGCCGCGTTGGCGGTAGGAGGTGAGCCACCCTTCCGACACCGCTGCGAGCGGCGTCGGCGCGATGCCGAACGAGCGAAGGCCCTCCGCGCCTTCGGCGACGACATTGTCCCGCTGCAGCATCAGCCACTGGTCCCAGGTGATCGGTGCGCCGGGGAGCCAGCCAAGCCCGCGGGCGATGAGCTTGGCAATGGGATCGGGAATGTCGACTAGCATGCGATTGTGCTCCGTCGTCTGACTGATCCATTCCATCAGCTCACGCATCGTAAGGATCTGTGGACCGCCAAGCTCGTATGTCTTGCCGCCACAGCCGTGCGGATCGAGCGCCGCTTTCATGACCGCCTTGCCGACATCGGCTGCATAGACCGGCTGAAATCTGGTCGCGCCGCGGATCACCGGCAGGATCGGCGAGAGCCGCACCATCCCGGCGAAGCGGTTGATGAAATTGTCCTCGCGCCCGAATACGACCGAGGGGCGCATGATCGTGGCGTTCGGGAAGGCCGCACGGACCGCCTGCTCGCCTTCGCCTTTAGTGCGGCCATAGGCGGATGGGCTGTTCGGATCGGCGCCGATCGCCGAGATGTGGACCAGCGACTCTACGCCCTCGGCGGCGCAAGCTTCGGCGACGTTGCGGGCGCCGCCCACGTGGAGGCCCTGGAAATCGCCCTTGAGCACGCCGACCAGGTTCACGACCGCGTCGCTGTTCTTGACCGCGGCGGCGACCTGGGCGGGGTTGCGGATGTCGACGGCGGCGAACTGGGTTTGGCCGAGGCCCCCCAGCGGCTTCAGGAAGAAGGCTTTACGCGCGTCGAATTGCGCGATGCGCACGCGCGCGCCGGTTTTGTAAATTTGCTGGGCCACATAGCGCCCGACAAAGCCGCCGCCGCCGAACAATGTGACCAGCCGGTCCGTTTTCGCAACCATCCGCATCTGCCCTGAAAAGCCGCGCCTCCCTTGCCCGCTCGCATGTTCGTTGACAAGCGCTGGCGCGGCCCGCTAATCGCGCCGCCTACCCCGTGCCCAGGTGGCGGAATTGGTAGACGCACCAGCTTCAGGTGCTGGCGCTCGCAAGGGCGTGGAGGTTCGAGTCCTCTCCTGGGCACCAGCCATATTTCCCTTTGATGAGAACAACTTAGTTCCCCATGTGGGGCCCAATTAGTCCCGCAATGTTCGGGACTTGGGGCGCCAGTAATTTTGAAGGGGTTCTCAGAGACTCATTCCAGGCGGCTCGCCCGCCCAGTTATCTGGGGCAAATCTCTGCTCGGCTGAACGGTAGGTTCAGATGCGATGCCTGTACGGTGCATAGCTGGTGAGGGTGGATGAGTGCGGTCTCCTGGTGGAGAACCGCGCCCCGCAACTGCGGTTCAGCTGGCGCTCGATCCGACCCGCGGGCGTCCATCGTTCGACAGCAGGACTGCCACCCACCGGGTATTCTCGAACTCGCTGCATACGATCATGAGCATCAGCGTCAGCGGAACCGCGAGGAAGGCCCCTGGAATGCCCCAGAGGAAGCCCCAGAAGGACAACGCCAATATCGTAGCTAGAGGATCGATATTCTGCGTCTCCGCCTGCATGCGCGGATAAATGACATTGCCCACTGCAAAGGCAGCGACCTGGATCCCTCCAAACACGACCCCCGCTTGCCAAAAGGTTGGGAACTGCAGGAGTGCGAACAGCGCTGGTGCTACCGATCCAACCGTGACGCCCGCCACGGGAATGAAGGAGAGAAGGAACAGGACGATCGTCCAGAAAAGCGCGTTGTCCAATCCTACAGCCACCATGATGATCCCGGATGCCGCCGCCAGCATGATGCCGGTAAGCGTCTGCACCCACACGTAAGTCTCAATATCGTTGGCAACCCGGCCCAATCCTGCCTTGATTGCTTGCGCTCGATCTGAGGTGGCTGCGATGTTCCGCACCTTCGGTGCAATCCGAACTCGGGAGGCCAACATGAAGCCGAAGTATACGATCATCAGGAACAGCCCCGACACCAAACCTTGCAAACCCGCTAGGACTCCACCGGCGATTTGAGGGATGCTGATTTGACCAACCAACGTGCTGAGCTGAAGCGGCTGATCGAGACCAACGGAGCGGCCGACTTCCTCCACCAGTTGCTCTAATCTCGCTAAGAGTGCTCCTCCTTGCTGGACGATCTCCACTCCGCCCCGCGCAAGCACATAAATGGCCCCAAAGGCAGAAGCGCCGATGATTGTTCCGGCGAGTGCCGCCACCCCCCAGCCAGGCGCGCGAGGCCATCGTCTTATGATGGAGCGCACCAGGGCATCCACAAGGATCGCGAGCACGAACGCCACGACAAAGGGAATTAGAATGCTGCGAAGAAAGTAGAGCAGCGCCATGCCGGCAGCTGTGCCGGTGACCGCTTGCGCGATGCCGGAGGGCGTCGTTCTCAAGCTCGCGTCCAACGAAAGCCACCTCACCAAATGAGCTGGGGCCGAAATAGCTGTTCGGCAGCTTGCTCACTCTTACGGAGAAGTCGAGTGGCATCTTCTCGCATGTCCGCAATGGGTGGAAAGCGGACATTCGTCGCCATGTCGGCAATCGTCCGGAGCGGACGTTTGCCTCGGGTGATCGGATGAACGCGCATCGTGCCGCGGTCAGTGCGCCACGACGAGGCGATAGCCCGCGTCATAGGCATCGAGGCTGAGCAGCTCGCCGTAGCGCCGCTTCCATTCGCCGGTGGCGAGATCCTGCTTCAGCCTCTCCAGTCCGGCTTCGACCGAGCCAATGGTCCAGAAGGACGAACTGCCGGATCGGATGCGCGCGTCGAGATATGCGGCAGGACGGCGCCAATAGGCATATAGGAAGCCATCGGTGCAATCGTGGGGGACCAGGAGCGGCGTGACCTCCACCGGGCCCAGCCAGCGCTCATAGTCGGACATTGCCGGCATCTGGGCTTCGTCGAGAGATGCGAGTGCCGGCAGATAATCGGTGAGCCAGGGTCGATGCGACGGATCGAACGTCAGCAGGACGATCGGGCCACGGGTCACGCGGCGCATTTCGCGCAGGCCGGCTTCCTTGTCGGGCCAGTGGTGGATCGTCAGTATTGCCATGGAGGCATCGAAGACATCATCGTCGAAGGGAAGACCCTCGGCCGACGCCTGAACCACCCTGGCGGACGATGAGCGGCGTTTCCGGATCATCTCGACCGACGGCTCCACGGCCGTGACCTGCCGGTCGGCAGGCTCATACGAGCCCGTCCCTGCACCGACGTTCAGGACCGTCTCGGCGGGTCCCAGGGCGGCCTCGATCACTAGGTCGATGCGGGGATCGGGCCTGCGAAGCTCCGCATAATTGACTCCGATCGTGTCGTATCTCGCGCCCATCGGATCAGCTTCGCTCCACAGCCGGGTTTCCGCAACGGGTGGAAAGCGGACATTCGTGGGATTAGCAAGTTGTTGGGAGCTGACGAAGAACGCCCTTGGCTTGACGCTGTGTTATAGCACTAATACACAACTGCGTTGTAAAGAAAGGCACGAAAATGACTTCAACAGGGGGAAGATTGTTTGCCGCGGCTATGCTGCTCTCCTTGGGGGGGGCGGTTGCGCAGGAACGGCCGAGGCGCCGCTTGATCGCGCCGCTGTAGCACCGGATAGGATTGGTCCAGCGGTCGATCACCACCAGCACCTCCTCAGCCCCGCCGGTGCAGCGTTGCTACAGAAGTTCGAGGGAGGAGGACCTCTCGCCGCAGTCGCCGTGCCAAGTGAAGTAGCGGACTTACTGAAGCGCCGGATCGATTCCTGGAACGACGCTGCCGCCTTGGCGGAGATCTACGCAGAGGACGCGATCCTGCTCGAGAACCGGCCGATCGCCGGACGGAAAGAGGTGGCCCAGCATGTCTCTCAGCGCTTCGGCCGAGCTTACTCATTGATCCCCCTGTTCTACGCCGAGGGAGAGGGCAGCCGGCGCATCGCGGCCATGTACGCGCGCGGAGAGGGCGCGGAGCGCGCAAATGTCGGCTTGGCGCTGATTACGCTTGCCCAGGAGAAGTCAGGCAAGTGGCGCATCGCCAGCGAGATGATGAAGTTTCCGGGACCACCGGAGTATAAGGTCGGGGGTGCCGATGCGCTGATCGAAATGCTGGACGAGGCGCAGATCGATCGCGCGGTGATCTTGTCCTCGGCTTACTTCTTCGAAAGTCCTTTTTTGGGAGGGGCCTATCCTGAAGGTGCGGCCATGCTCCGGGCGGAGAATGACTGGACCGCCCGTGAAGTCGCTCGGCACCCAAAGCGATTAGTGGGATTTTGCGGCGTTAATCCTCTGACCGAGCAGGCACTGGCGGAGATCCGGCGCTGCAAAGATGAACTTGGCATGGTGGGTATCAAGCTTCACTTCGCCAACAGCCAGGTCGAGCTCGAAAATCCGAAGCATCTCAGCCAAATGAAGGCCTTCTTCGCCGAAGCCAATCGCCTGCGCATGCCGATCGCTGCCCACCTTTGGACCATGGGTGGGTATGGCCCGCAGGATTCGGAGATGTTTCTCGCGGAGCTCCTGCCCCTGGCGCCTGACGTCGTCGTCCAGATCATGCACATGGCAGGCGCCGGCCCGGGTTGGACGGACAAGGCGCTTGAGCCGTACGCCGTAGCGGCCGCAGCTAACGACCCGCGCATGAAGAACGTCTATTTCGATGTCGCGACGGCCGCCGACGATCAAACGCCCGTCCAGCTAGAGCTGCTCGCAAAGCGGATACGCCAGATTGGCCCGTCCCGCATCCTCTACGGCTCCGACGCATCCTTCGGCGGCCGCGGGACGCCGAAAAAAGGAGTGGGGCATTTTTCGCGGCATGGTGCCGCTGACGGATAGCGAGTTCGCAATCATCAGGGACAACGTTGCCCCGTACCTCCGCTGAACAGCCGCTGTAGTCTGATGAGCCTGGCGAATGTCCGCTTTGGGTCGTTTCAGCCATTCGGTTCAAGGTCGGGAATGGGTGGAAAGCCGACGTCTAACGACGGCGGAAGAACATCAGCCATGTGAGGGCAAAATAGGCGAGCACCTCTACTGTTAGGAGCGTGTTCGTGAGCGCCTCGCTCTGCGCGCGGCAAGCAGCCCCATCAGTGCCTTGCAGACAATCGCCCATAGCGGAGAAGCTGAACAACGCGCCTGCCAATAAGATGTAGGCGAACGTCCACCAGCTAAGTGCGATTATCTTTTTGCCCCGCATCTGCCAAACCTGCCGCAGGACAGGAATGTCCGCAATGGGTGGAATGCGGACATTGCTGCAGTTTCTTGCGCAGCTTCGATCACAGTTATGGCTCCCGCACCCAATGCGATTTTGGAACACGTCCGAACATGCACGAGCGTTGCTCTATGCATAGGGGCGAGCGGTGCACTACCAAGGGCGGGCACCCTCGCGCGCGAAGGACTGCATCAGGGGCTCGAACTCCTCTGCTCCGGGCGCCGTTTCGTAGCTATGGCGGGCAGGCGTAGCCGCCCAAGGCAGTTTCTCAGACGTCATCACCTCGATGAACGGCACGTACCAACGATGCTCGTCGAGCAGCGACGGGCGCAGGTTCACCAGCCAATCGATTCCGCCTGGCCGCGTAAACAACCAGCTCTTGCAGGAGGGGCAGAAATACTGCCGATGCTCCTGCTGCAACCCGCCGAGGACCGGCTCCCCGGAGACGATTTCCAGGCCGTCGGCAGACAACGCGATGCTGAGGGAGAAGGCGCTGGCGCTCATCGTCTGACACCCCGAACAATGGCAGGCCATGGTGATCAGCGGCGCCTTCGTAACGCGGATTCGGGTTTCCCCGCAGCGGCAGCCGCCATCCCAAGGAAGCTTCCAATCGCTCATAACCTCTACTTTGCTGCTTGGCTCAAGCCGCAAAGATCCAAATATGGCGGCGAGGTCAAGATGTCTCCCACACTTGCATCGCCCGCGCACCGGGTGCCGGGCCAGAGGCGGCTGGACTCGACCGGCTGATCCTACGAAATGTCCGCAATGGGTGGAAAGCGGACATTGATCTTCCCACACC
>JALYGI010000122.1 GCA_030777185.1 Pseudomonadota bacterium | reverse complement strand
GGTGAACTGACAACCGGTCGCCCGCTCGGAACCCTGGAAGACGACGCCGCACACGGTGTTCGGATAGGCCGGGTGACGAAGCCGATTCAGCACCACCTGCGCGACCGCACGTTGGCCGTCGAGCGGTTCCGTGGCCGCTTCATAATAGATGGCCTGGGTGAGGCAGCGAACGGCGCGCTCCTTGTCGGCCACGCTGCCGGGCGTGAAGTTGAAAGCGCGGGCGGCGGGGTTCGGCAGGTCCGAGACCGGCACGGAGGCATTGATCGCAACCGCGTCCTGTGGGGCAACGTCACGAAAACGAAGCGGCTCCGGCGCGGGGAGCGTCTGCGAACGAAGCTCCCGGGGCAGGCGGTTCGACACCTTGGCAGCGGCCTGGCCGCCGGACCCGTCCATGCCAAGGAGGCTCATTCCGGCAACGAGGTTCAGCGCGAAGACGGTGGCGAGGACAAAGGACGTCAGCCAGTGCCGCCGTTCCCATTCCGGTAGGCGAAAGGCAGGTAATTGCAGAGCAGCAGTCAGCATCAAGGACTCCGAATGGCGGTAGCGCCCGTAAGGCCAGGGACTGTCACAAACAACCACCGTCCGCTCAGCGGTGGTCGCGGGAAGATGATCCGAGCCGGAATCGCTCACAGGGCCCGAACCGGCGCATCTATATCATGAGAAGCTGTACCTAGCCAAAACGAGACAGGGTATACGGGCTTTGGCCCAGGTCAGGAACATCCCGTTCGCTTCAGCGGTTTATCTGGAACGAAGGAGTTTCTTCCCCCCATGGCAACGCGAGCATTACAGGGGCAGGCGGATGCGCCGGCCCCCATCTATTTTTCCGAAAGCTTTCAGCGCCGGATCGCGCACTGGAACCATGAGCGGCTGGCGCCGCAATTCCCCGCAGCGGATTGGGAAGAGCGGCTCGAGCGGGACGCCAGGATGCTGCGGCTCGAAGGGGGCTTCATCGAGGCTCTACGGGCTGACGTCGCTGGTGAGGCAGCCGCCGCGCCGATCGATGCCGATGGCTTCATCGACTGGTTCGAAGCCCTGAAGGAGAACGGCCCAGGCCAGGGCGATCCCCTTTTTCCCTGGATCGCCGAAGAGGCGAGCATGGAGGACATCAGCTGGTTCCTCGAGCAGGAAGCGGCCGGAGAGGCCGGGTTCGATGACCTCGTCGCCTACACCCAGGTGAAGCTCCCCGCCGCACCCAAGCTCGAGCTGGCGCGCAATTATTGGGACGAGATGGGCCGCGGCAATCCCAAAGGCATGCACGGCCCGATGCTGGACGTGCTGGTGGAAACTCTCGGCCTCAGGCCGCAGATCGACACCACCGTCTGGCAAAGCCTGGCGCTGGCGAATGCAATGACAGCGATGGCCACCACCCGCCGCTACGCCTGGCACTCGGTCGGCGCGCTCGGCGCGATCGAATTGACCGCCCCCGGGCGCTCCGCCTGCACCGCCAGAGCGCTTCGCCGGCTCGGCTTCTCGGGCCACCAGCGGCGCTATTTCGATCTCCACGCCGTCCTCGATGTTAAGCATAGCGAGGATTGGAACCGGGAAGCGCTGCGGCCGCTTGTCGCAGAGGACCCGCGGCGTGCCACCGCCATCGCCGAGGGCGCACTGATCCGGTTGAAGTGCGGAGAACGCTGCTTTGCCCGCTACCGGCAGGAGCTTTGGAGCGGGGCCGACAGGGCCTGATCGGTTGAGGTGGAAGCGCTGCGCGCTTCCGCCGAGGGCGTGAATCAGGCCCTTCTCATAAGTTGAGACCTTGATTGCACGGATCAGGCCGATTCGGCCTGATCCGATCAAGGTCTGGGCCTGACCGGTTGAGGTGGAAGCGCTGCGCGCTTCCGCCGAGTGTGTGAATCAGACTTCCCATAGGGGTAAGGCCGAAGCTGCGCGCTTCCGCTAAGTCGCGAAACACGCTCATCCAGAAATCAAGACGGACGCTCGCGCGGCCATTGATCGAACGAACTGCCTTGTTCGTCGAACCGGCGCTCGCTCGTCGAACCGCAGGCCGCGACGGTCGAAGCGAGGAGGCGGCGGATCGATCACGCATTTAACAAAAGCTCACGGCGATTGACCGCCGCTAGAAAGGAAAAACCAATGACCGCAGAACTGTTCAGGACGGTTTCGACCTGCATCGCTGCGCTGTTCGTCAGCACCATGCTGGTGACGGTCGCCACCTCGATGCCCGTCTATTGAGGCGAGAAATATGAGAGACCAAATGCTCTTCGGGGAGACGCAAAGCGGCCAGCCGATGTTCACGACAGTCGCGGGGACGCGGCCCGACGGGGGCACGCCTTGCCACGGCCTGTTCGGGACGAGGCTCTTGCCCAAGGATGGCGAGACGCCGAAGCCGGGGATCCACCCCGACAAGCTTTCGCAAGGCTTGTTCTGATCCCCCGCTTTTGCCGAAGCCTAGACCTTGATCGATCAGGCTGAATCAGCCTGATCTGTGAATCAAGGTCTCAATCCAATGAGAAGGCCCTGATTCACGCCTTCGGCGGAAGCGCGTCGCGCTTCCACCTCAACCGATCAGGCCCAAAGCGCAGCTATTCCAGCGCCAGTGCCGTCTTCACAGCGTTGACGTAACTCGGGCCCACCTGAACGTTCGCGCCGTCGGCAAGCACCAGGCTGATCGATCGGTTCGCGCGCTTCACCTCAACCACCTTGTCGGGCCGGACGAAGGCTGACCGGTGCACTCGAAGCAGCGGCGATCCGGCAAGCTTCTCCTCCAGCGCCGACATGGTCGTCCTGAGGAGGTGGCTGCGCATGCTGGTGTGAAGCAGCACATAATCCCGGGCCGCCTCGATCCAGTCGATGACATCGATCGGCACCCGCCGCTGGCCGTGACGCTCGGGCACCCAGAAACCATTATCCTCCAAGCAAGGTGCGGCAGAGCCGGCCCGAAGCACCTCGACCTCCTCGGCGAGCTGCCCCGCCCGCTCCGCCAGCTCACGCGTCTGCCGGCGCCTGCGCGCACGATCGACAGCCTGGCGGAGGCGATCGAAGCGCACGGGCTTCAGGAGATAATCGGCTGCGTCCACATCGAACGCGTCGGGAGCATAATGCTCGTGCGCGGTGACGAAAACGATCTCCGGCCTCGGCTCGATGTTCATGTCGGCGGCGGCTCGAAGGCCGTTCCGGCCCGGCATCTGGATATCCAGGATGACCAGGTCGGGCGTCAGCGCCTGGATCTGCTCCAGCGCCTCGTCTCCGTCGCGGGCCTGGCCGACGACTTCAACCCCTTCGATATTATCGAAAAAGGTGCGCAGGCGATCGAGCGCGAGAGCCTCGTCGTCCACGAGCAGCACGCGCATCTTTGACACCCCCATGCAATCAGCGCCGGAGGCCGATGTTCCGCCTGAACGAGGAACCTGTCAACTCACCCGCTGGATCCTTGGAATGCAGATGGTCGCGACGAAACTATTCCCCGACGGGGTCGTGGTGAGCGTCGCCGATTGGCCGTAAACCGCTTCCAGCCGTTGACGCACGT
The DNA here is from genome assembly GCA_030777185.1 of Pseudomonadota bacterium. Lineage (GTDB taxonomy): Bacteria > Pseudomonadota > Alphaproteobacteria > Sphingomonadales > Sphingomonadaceae > Allosphingosinicella. The sequence goes on along the minus strand of JALYGI010000122.1, from coordinate 1,527 downwards.
TGGCAAGACCAACCCCGCACCGGCCCCCTGCATTCTTCCCGACCCGGTTGATCTCGGCGTCCGCCGAAACCCAGTTTTCGACCCGAATGCAGAGCTCGCCATTCTCGACATGGGCGTGGATGTCGATGTTCACTGGTTCTCTGGAAGGTGCAACGCCATGCTTGATGGCGTTCTCGACGAGCGGCTGGACAAGGAAGCTTGGCACGAGCGCTTCGCAGGCGCCGGGAGCGCAATCGACGGTGACGTTCAAGCGCTCGCCAAAGCGAACGCTTTCGATATCGAGATATTCCTCGGTGAGCGCCAGCTCGTCCTCGAGCGGAACGAGCTCGCCTGGATCGGCATTGAGCGAGCTGCGCAGGAAGCTCGAAAGCTTGTCGGTCATCTGCTCCGCATCGTCATTCCGCTTGGTGACGATCAGGGCGGAAATCGAGTTCAGTGCATTGAACAGGAAGTGGGGATTGAGCTGGTATCGAAGCGCCGCCAACTGCGCCTGCTGCGCCGCTGAGCGCGCCTGCGAAAGCTGCAGCTCCTGCTTCAGGGCGGCGCGGCGGGCGAAGCTCACCTGAAACAGGGCCATGTTGACGCCGAAGACGAGCGTATAGTTGAGCGCGGACGGATAGGCGCGGCCGAGATCACGCGGGAGAGTGGACCAAGCGCTTTGAATATGGTTCGCCACCCAACCCTGGAAGATGAGATCGAAGATCGTGTTGGCGATGGCCGTTCCGATCACCGTCGCAATCAGGACCAGCGCCCGCATGCTTTGCGGCCAATCGATCGTGGTCCTGAACACCGCGAACATCGGCATCGCGAACAGCATCGAAACGGGGATCGTCGCAGCATCAAGCGCCACGCTCGACCAGCCCTCCCCCGCATGTCGATCGACGATGATCGGCAGGAAGATAAGCAAAACGAACAGCCACAGCGCGACCGTGACGAGGATCGCTTCGGGCCAGCTGGCCTGCTTGCTCGCGGAGGGCATGAACTGACTGAACCCCAGGCTGACTGAGCGGCTATCCTGCCGCAAAGGCAGGAGGCTGTCACGGGCGATCAGCAAGGAGTGAGGCTCGGCAACATTGCCGAGGAGTGAATGGCGGCCGCCCCTCGGCCCAAGCTCCGAGCGACGAACGCCGCTGGTCCGACGACGGAGATAGCGAGGATGAGGAGGCCGAAACCAGGATCAGGAGGCGGAGGCGGGTTTCGGCTTCCTCTCCTTGAGGTCGAACATGTCACCAGTGCCGAGCACATGAACACGCACGTCGTGCATGGAAAGGATCCGCTCGGGACGCGCTTCGGCAACATTGGAATGCGTGACGTGCTGGCCGTCCACCACATAAACGGCGCCGTTGCCGATCACTTCCAGGCTGTCGCCTTCGACGACCACCGCCGTATCCTCGTCGATGCCGAGGCCGAGCACGCGGGGATTGTGGGCGACGGCCCCAAGCAGCCGGCCGAAGCGGCCCCGTTCCGCAAAATGCTGGTCGATGATCACGTCGCGGATCAGCCCGAGGCCGGGGGACATGTGAAGGT
>JALYGI010000121.1 GCA_030777185.1 Pseudomonadota bacterium | reverse complement strand
GTTCAGGTCCGCCCGGTCGCGTCGCTCGGCGGCCAAGCGCGCGGCGGCGGGCTCGATGATCGCGCGCAGCTCGAACAGGCTGCGAACCAGCTGGATGTCCGGCTCGCCGGTGAATGCCCAGGCGAGGACGTCGGGGTCGAGCAGGTTCCAGCGTTCGCGCGGCAGCACCCGCGTACCCGCCTTAGGGCGGCTCTCGACCAAACCTTTGGCGGCGAGCACCTGCATCGCCTCGCGATAGGCGCTACGCGACACGTCCAGCGCCTCGGAAAAAGCGACCTCGCCCGATAGGGTGTCGCCCGGCCCGTATTCACCGGACAAAATGGCGACCCCTAGCTTGTGCGCGATTGCGCCATGGAGGCGGCGGCCGGTGCCGCGCGGCGTCCGCTTCGGCTCTGCTCCGATTGGATCGCCGGGCGAAGCCAAGCGCGCGTCACTCATCCTTGTTCTCTCCATGGGGCCTCAAATACCACCCGGCGCCGCAGCACGGAACGAAAGATTGCCTTCCCAGCACCGCTCGCATATGTCGGAGTAAATAAGGAGTGGAGCGTGGCTGCCGAAACCGCAACTGTCGATACGCCGTCCTCAGTCGGATTGCGGCCGGCTGACGCGAGCACCGACGAGCCTTTCGGCGGCCTTTTCCCGGTGCACGGCCCCGCCGACGTTGAGGCGACGTGCGCCGCGGCGGCGGCGGCGTTCCAGTCCTATCGCTCCGGCGATCTCGATGCCCGCGCCGCCTTTCTGGAGCGGATCGCCGAAGAGGTGATCGGAATCGGCAACACGCTAATCGAGACCGCAATGCGAGAGACCGGTCTGCCGCGCGGGCGCCTCGAGGGCGAGCGGGGCCGCACGGCCGGACAACTCAAGATGTTCGCCGACGTGGTGCGCCAGGGCCGCTGGCTCGGCCTGCGCGTCGACCCGGCCTTGCCTGACCGTCAGCCTCTGCCGCGCCCCGACCTTCGCATGCGCATGGTGCCGCTCGGCCCCGTTGCGGTGTTTGGCGCGTCCAACTTCCCATTGGCATTCTCGACAGCGGGCGGCGACACGGCGTCCGCGCTCGCAGCTGGCTGCCCCGTGGTCGTAAAGGGACATCCGGCGCATCCGGCGACCGGCGAGCTCGTGGCGAATGCAATTCGCCGCGCCGTGGAGGCGTGCGGAATTCCGCACGGCGTCTTCGGGCATCTTGTTGGACCCGGGAACGAGCTTGGGCAAGCGCTGGTGCAGGATCCGCGCATCGCCGCGGTCGGCTTCACCGGGTCGCGCGGCGGGGGGCTGGCGCTGCTCAGGCTGGCGCAGGCGCGAGCGGTGCCGATCCCGGTCTATGCCGAGATGTCGAGCATCAATCCCGTGCTGCTGATGCCGAGGGCGCTGGCCGCACGGGGTGCGGCGCTGGGCACCGCATTCGTCGGCTCGCTGACCATGGGGGCCGGTCAGTTCTGCACCAATCCCGGCCTGCTGCTCGCGATCGACGGCGAGGGGCTGGACGCCTTTATCGCTTCGGCGCGGGAGGCGCTTGGCGCGGCCGTGGGCACGACCATGCTGACCAGCGGCATCCACGCCGCCTACGAGCAGGGCGTCGCCGCGCTCGCCGGCCACCATCGCGTCGAGACGATCGCCCGCGGCCCGGTGGGGGAGGGGGTGACCTGCGGTCAGGCGGCGCTGTTCGCCACCACTGCCGACGCATTCCTCGCCGACGAAGCGCTGGGGCATGAGGTCTTCGGTGCGTCGTCCCTGCTCGTGTGCTGTCGCGACGAAGCGGAGATGGCGCTGGTGCTGGAGGCTGCGGAGGGGCAGCTCACCGCCACCCTCCATATGGACGACGGCGACGTGGAGCTCGCCGCCCGGCTCATGCCGATCCTGGAGCTCAAAGCCGGACGGATCCTGGCAAACGGTTGGCCGACCGGCGTCGAGGTGACGCACGCCATGGTCCATGGCGGGCCGTATCCGGCGACGTCGGACGCACGCACCACCTCGGTGGGGAGCCTCGCAATCGACCGTTTCCTTCGACCCGTTTCCTACCAGAACCTGGCCCCCGAGCTGCTGCCGCCCGAATTGCGGGACGAGGCCGGCGGCAAGTTCCCGCGGTTGCTGGACGGAAGGCCGGATTGATAGTTTCAGGGTGGTCGCGAGGGCGGCGCCCGTAGGGGAGAGTGTTTGAATGGCCATGCGCTTGCTTCAGCGCCGCGACGCGAACGGTGCGCGCTCTGTGATCGTTGCCCAGGGCGATCGGGCGACGATCGTGCCGGGCGTGGAGAGCGTACGGGCGCTTGCGACCCGCGCCATTGCGAACGGCGCAAGTCTCGCCGACACGGTCGCTGCCTGTGGGGCGGGCGATCCCGTGGATCTCGAGGCTGAGTTTGCGGCCGGACACCTGATCGCTCCGGTTGATCACGACGATCCCGCGCACCTCCACATGACGGGCACGGGCCTTACCCATCTCGGCTCAGCCGAGGGGCGCAACAAAATGCATGCGCAGGCCGCCGCGGCGGACTTGACCGACTCGATGCGGATGTTCCTGGAAGGGGTGGAGGGTGGCAAGCCGGCGGCAGGCCAGGTCGGCCAGCAGCCGGAGTGGTTCTACAAGGGAGACGGCTCGCAGCTCGTGGGCCCCGGCGCGCCGCTGGAGATGCCGAGCTATGCGCAGGACGGCGGCGAAGAACCGGAGCTGGCGGGAATATACCTGATCGGGCCCGACGGCACGCCGTTCCGGCTGGGCCTATGCCTAGCCAATGAGTTCAGCGACCATGTGACCGAGCGGCACAATTATTTGTGGCTTGCTCATTCCAAGCTCCGCCAGGCGGCGCTTGGACCCGAACTGCTCGTCGGTTCTGCGCCGGCCCATGTCGAGGGCGTCAGTCGCATCCTGCGGAGCGGCTCCGTGATCTGGGAGAAGCCCTTCCTGTCGGGCGAGGCGAACATGTCGCACAGCATTGCCAATCTCGAGCACCACCATTTCAAATATGCCCAGTTCCGGCGACCCGGCGACGTCCACGTTCACTTTTTCGGCACCGCGACTTTGTCGTTCAGCGACGGCGTCCGTACCGAGCCGGGCGACGAGTTCGAGATCGCGGCTGCGCCTTTCGCGCTCCCGCTCCGCAACCCGCTCGCGCGTGCGGCGGAATCGCGCGTCGCGGTGCGGCCGCTCTGAGCGTGGACCCGATCCGCATCGGCGTTGTCGGGATGGGCAAGATCGCGCGCGATCAGCATCTGCCGGCCATCGCCGCTAACTCCGCTTTCGGCCTCTCCGCGACTGTCAGTCCGAATGGTGCAGGCGCGGGCGGCGTCGCCCACTATACGAGCCTCGAGGCGCTGCTCACCGAAGGCCCGGCCGTGGACGCGATCGCGCTCTGCACGCCGCCCCAGGTTCGCTACGACTTGGCGGCCGAGGCCTTGACGCGGGGCGTGCACGTGTTCCTGGAGAAGCCGCCCGGCGCAACGCTGGCCGAGGTGGGAGCCCTCGAACGGCTGGCTTCGGGCGTTGGCGCGACGCTGTTCGCCGGCTGGCATTCACGATTCGCTGCGGGTGTCGCTCCGGCGCGCGCGTGGCTGGCGGAGCGGCGGATCGACCGAGTCCAGATCACCTGGCGCGAGGACGTGCGCGTCTGGCATCCGGGCCAAGCCTGGATTTGGGAGGCGGGCGGGCTCGGCGTCTTTGACCCGGGGATCAACGCGCTCTCGATCGCGACTTATATCCTGCCACGCGCGTTCTTCCTGCAGGAGGCGACGCTTGCGGTGCCCGCCAACCGCGCCGCGCCGATCGCGGCCGACCTGCGCTTCCGCGACACCGCCGGTGCGCCGATCACAATGGACCTCGACTGGCGGCAGACCGGCCCGCAAAGTTGGGACATCCTTGTGGAGACTGACGCCGGTCCGTGCCGCCTGTCGCAGGGCGGTGCGGTGCTAAGCCTGCCTAGCGGCACCGACCATGAAGAGGACCGCGAGTATGCCGGCCTGTACGCGCACTTCGCCACGCTGATCGCCACCGGGCGCAGCGACGTCGATACCGATCCGCTGCGCCTTGTAGCCGACGCCTTTCTGCGCGGCCGCCTTGAGACGGTGGAGCCGTTTGATGATTGAGGAGAGAAGAATGACCCGCACCCTCCGCCGCGCGGCCGCGGCCCTGCTGCTGTCGGCGGCGAGCTTGGCCGGTGCCCAGACCGCGCCAGCTCTGCCCGAGACCACGGGCGCGACGGCGATCATCCGGGGCGACACGCCGGCGCCGGTTTATGACCGGCGCATGTTCACGCAATTCGCCGAGCATCTCGGCACCGGCATTTATGGCGGTTTGTGGGTCGGCCCCAACTCGCGCATCCCCAACACCCGCGGCTTCCGCAACGACGTGGTAGCGGCGCTGCGCGAGCTGGGCGTGCCGACGATCCGTTGGCCGGGCGGCTGCTTCGCCGACGAATATCACTGGCGCGAGGGCATCGGTCCGCGTTCGAAGCGGCCGGTGAAGATCAACACGCATTGGGGCGGCGTCACCGAGCCCAACACGGTGGGCACGCACGAGTTCATGGATCTGACGGAGCAGATCGGCGCTGAAGCCTATATTGCCGGCAACGTCGGCAACGGCACGGTGCAGGAAATGGCGGAGTGGGTCGAATATATGACGGCGCCCGCCGGCAGCCTCGCCCAGGAGCGCGCCAGAAACGGACGCAAGGAGCCGTGGAAGGTGCCCTTCTTCGGGGTCGGCAACGAGCTGTGGGGCTGCGGCGGCAATATGCGGCCTGAATACGCCGCCGACCTCACGCGCCGCTACGCCACGTTCATCAAGGCGCCTGCGGGAACGCGCATCATGAAGATCGCCGCCGGCGCCAACGTCGACGATTACCGCTGGACTGAGGTTCTGATCCGCGAGGCGGCGGGCCAGATCGACGCGCTGTCGCTCCATTACTACACCATCCCCGGCGGCTGGCCGCCGAGGGCCTCCGCGACGCAGTTCGAGGAGGCGGGCTGGGCCGAAACGCTGGCTGGCGCAGTGCGGATGGATGAGCTGATCACTAAGCACACCGCGATGATGGACAGGTACGATCCGAAGAAGCGGATCTGGCTGGCGGTGGACGAGTGGGGCACCTGGTATGCGGGCGACCCCGGAACCAATCCCGGCTTCCTGCGCCAGCAGAACACGCTACGCGACGCGCTCGTCGCGGCGATTCACCTCAACATCTTCGCCAAGCACACCGATCGAGTGAAGATGTCGGCCATCGCCCAGATGGTGAACGTGCTCCAGGCGATGATCCTCACCGACGACCGCCGCATGGTGCTCACCCCCACCTATCATGTCTTCGCCATGTACAAGCCGTACATGGACGCGACCGTACTGCCGGTGGAGCTGAAGTCGCCCTGGTATAACAAGGACCAATGGGTGATGCCGGCGGTCAGCGCCTCTGCCGTGCGCGACAAGGCGGGCGTGGTCCATGTCGGGCTCGCCAATCTCGACCCCAACCGGCCGCACAGGGTCACCGCGACGCTGAACGGCGTAACGGCAGGAGGCGTCAGCGGCCGAATCCTGACGGCGCCGGGGATAAACTCGCTCAATAGCTTCGATGCGCCCAACACCGTCGCGCCGGCTCCCTTCACGGGCGCGCAGGTTGACGGGAGCACGCTGACGGTGACGTTGCCGCCCAAGTCGGTCGTCATGCTGGATCTGCGGTGATGCGGCTGCTCGCGGTCGCGGCCCTGCTCCTCGCGGGAACGGCCCCGATCGGGCAGACGCTGAACGACCGGCTGAAGGGTGACCTGTCGCCTGTCCACGATCCGGTCATCGCGCGCGAGGGCGATCGTTATTATCTGTTCTCGACCGGCCTCGGCGAGGGACGCGGCCGGTTGCTCGCGAGCCGTACCTCGCCCGATCTCGCGAACTGGGCTGAGGCGGGGCCGATTTTCCAGCAGCTACCTGCCTGGGCACAGCAGGCTGTTCCCGGCGCCAAGAACCTCTGGGCGCCTGACATCTCCTTCGTGAACGGCCGCTGGCGGCTCTATTATTCGGTTTCCACCTTCGGATCGAACCGCTCGGCGATCGGCCTAGCCACCAGCCCCACGCTCGATCTGAAAGCGCCGAACTATGGGTGGCGCGACGAGGGGCTGGTCCTGATGTCCACCGAGAAAGACGATTTCAACGCGATCGACCCCAGCTTCATCCGGGATCGCGAAGGGCGGCATTGGCTTTCGCTCGGCAGCTTCTGGTCGGGCCTGAAGCTGTTCGCGCTGGACACGAAGACCGGCAAACCCGCCGATCCAAAGGCGAAGCCTTATGCCATTGCGAGCCGCCCCGTGCCCCGCGGCGCCCCCGCGCCCCTGGAGGCGCCGTTCATCATCGATCATGGCGGCTGGTACTGGCTGCTCGCATCCTACGACTATTGCTGCAAGGGCGCGGCCAGCACCTACTACACCGTTGTCGGGCGGTCGAAGGCGATCACCGGCCCCTATCGAGGCCGCGACGGCAGCTCAATGATGGAAGGCGGAGGCACGGTGTTTCTCCGCGCAGACCTGCCCGAGAAGCAGCGTTTCCGCGGACCCGGCCATCCCGGCGCGTTCAGGGACCGCAACGGGACGTGGCACGTCGTCTATCACGCGTACGACCGGGAAAATAAGGGCGCGCCAACGCTGCGCATCGCGCCGATCCGCTGGGACGCGGAGGGCTGGCCCGTCGCCGAACACTAGGCGCCTCTGAAGCCGAAGGAGACGAGAACAATGATCGAGCTGTCACGCCGCACCTTCCTGGGTGGAGCCGCCGCCGCGTTCGGCACCGCCGCCTGCGCTCCCCGCCTCGCCGGACGAGCGCCCGTCATCGTCAACCCGCTGGTGCGCCAGCGCGCAGACGCGCAGATCTTCCGGCACACCGACGGCAATTATTACATGACGGCCTCCGTGCCTGAATATGACCGAATCGTTCTCCGCCGGGCACCCACCATCGCGGGGCTCGCCACGGCGGAGGAGGCCGTGCTCTGGCGCCATCCAGCCAGCGGCCCGATGTCCGGCTTCATCTGGGCGCCCGAGCTTCACCGGATCGACGGGCGCTGGATCATGTATTTCGCCGCCGGCCCGAGCGGGGGCGGCCAGGACGTGTTCCGCATCCGCACCTACGCCCTCGTGTCCGACAGCACGAACCCGATGACGGGCAAGTGGGAGGTGCTGGGACAGCTCCAGACACCGTGGGACACCTTCAACCTCGACTCCACGAGCTTCGTCCATCGTGGCGTCCGCTACCTGGCCTGGGCGCAGCGGGAGCCCGGGATCGAGACCAATTCGAACCTCTATTTGGCGCCCCTGGCGACGCCGCTGATTCTGGCGGCGAAGCCGACACGCCTGACGGTTCCGACGCTTCCGTGGGAGGTGCAGGGGTTCAAGGTCGCCGAGGGGCCGGCGCCGCTGGTGCGCAACGGTCGCTTCTTTATGACCTACTCCGCCAGCGCGACCGATGCCCGCTACGCCATGGGCATGCTCACCGCTCGGGACGACGCCGACCTAATGGACCCGGCGTCCTGGACCAAATCGCCCGTGCCCGTGTTCCAGTCGTCGCCCGAGAACAACATATGGGGTCCTGGCCACAACAGCTTCACCGTCGACGAGCGCGGGCGCGACATGCTCGTCTATCACGCGCGCGACTATCGCGACATCAAGGGCGACCCTTTGTTCGACCCAAATCGCCACACGCGCGTCCAGCCGATCCGCTATCGCGCCGACGGCACGCCGGACTTCGGCCTACCCGTGCGGAACGGACCACTCCCATCGGCCTGATGATCAGCCCAGGGCGGGCTCTTTGTTCCTCGATGCGAGCATCAGGATGATCCGCTGGATCGCGATGAACATGAACAGCAGGGCTCCCGTGGCTATCCTCGCCCACCAGCTGGAAAGCGTTCCCTCCAGGGTGATGTAGAGCTGGATCAGGCCGAGGATCAGCACTCCGAAGAGCGTTCCAAGCACGCCGCCATAGCCTCCCGACAGGAGCGTGCCGCCGATGACGACTGCGGCGATTGCGTCGAGTTCAATGCCGACCGCGGCCAGCGGATAGCCGGACTGGGTGTAGATGGAGAAGAGTATCCCGGCGAGGGCCGCCATGAAGCCCGAAAAGGCGTAGATGGCGACGGTGGTCCGGCCCGTCCGCACGCCCATCAGCCCGGCTGCTTTCGGGTCTCCCCCGAGGGCGTAGACGCTGGCGCCGAAGCGCGTTGCGCGGAGCATGACCGCAGCGGCGATTAACGCGAGCAGCATGATCCCTGCGCTGAGCGTCAGGACGCCGCCTCCAGGCAGCGGAAGAGCCGCGGCGGAAAGCTGCCCGTAAGTCGGGTGGTTCACTGGAATGGAATCGTTCGTGAGCAGGAAGCAGCCGCCGCGGGCGAGGAACATGCCCGCCAATGTGACGATGAACGGAGGAGCGCGTAGGAAATTGATTGCGGCTCCAATCAGCGCACCGAAGCCGGTGGCGAGCGCAACTGCGATGCCGAATGCAGCGAAAGTGTTAATCTGGTGCTGCTCGATCAGGACGGCAATCAGCACGCTGACGAAGGCGAGAACGGCACCCACGGAAAGATCGATTCCGCCCGAGATGATCACGACCGTCATCCCGACCGCGAGCACGCCGAGGAATGCACTGTCGGTGAGGAGATTGCCTGCCACGCGCCCCGAAAGGATGAAAGGAAACTGTATCGCGCAGGCGGCGAACAGCAGCAGCAAGACCACGAACGTCACGATCATCGGGCGGTTCTGCTCGAACATTATTGAACGCCTTCCGCTTCCGTCCGACCCGCCTGACGCCCGACCGTTGGAGAGTCGACAGCGGGTCGTGAGGATCCAGCCGTCCGCTTGCGCCACCAGTCGTTGACGCTCGGCGCCTGCAGCACGAGCAGCACGGAGACGACGGCGGCCATCACCACGAGGTTGAACTCAGGCGGGAAGCCGGCGAGCAGAATCCCCGTCTCCAGGGCTTGAAGCGTGAGGGCACCGACCAAGGTCAGGGCGAACGAGAGCCGGCCGCCGAGCAGCGAAGCGCCGCCGAGAACGACGGCCAGGATCGCGTCCAGCTCCAGCCAGAGCCCGGCGTTGTTCGCGTCCGCGCCCCTGATGTCGGCCGTCACGACCACGCCGGCGATCGCAGCGGTGACGCCGGAGACCGCATAGACGAGCAGCAGCAAGGTCCGTGTCTTGATGCCGACGAGGTAGCTTGCGCGCGGGTTCGTCCCAACGGCCTCGATGAACATGCCGAGCGCCGTCCTGCGAGTGACGGTGATGAGGAGTGCAGCGACACCGCCGGCGATCAGGATTGGGACCGGCACTCCGAGGAACGCTCCGCTACCTAATGCCGACAGATGCGGATCGGTGAAGGTCGTGATCTGCCCGGACGTGATCAACTGGGCGATTCCGCGGCCCGCCACCATCAGCACGAGCGTTGCGACGATCGGCTGGATGCCGAGGATCGCGACGAGGAAACCGTTCCAGAGGCCGCCGGCCAGCCCGGCCGCGAGCGCGGAAAGCACCGCCACATACCAGGCATGGCCCGCGTCCACGAGCGAGGCAGCCACCGCGCCGGATATGGCCATCACGGCGCCCACCGACAGGTCGATGCCCCTCGTGGCGATCACCGCCGCCATGCCGAGCGCCAGCAGGGCCACCGGTGCTGCGCGGTTGAGCACGTCGACCACGCTTCCCGTGAGCCGCCCCTCGACAAGCGAGACGTTGAAGAAGGGCGGAAAGATGACCCAATTGATGAGGAGCAGCAGCGCAAGCGCGGTCAACTGCGGCGCGGCTCCGCGAAAGGCTTGTAGACGTCCGGTCATGATGCGGGCTGCGGGTGTTCGGGTGATGCTATGGCGGTCACGATCGACTCCAGCGAAACTTCGTCGCCTTCCAGCATCCGAACCTGCTTCCGGTCGCGCATCACGCTGATGCGATCGCTATAGGCGGTCAGCTCTTCAAGCTCGGAGGAGATGACGTAGAGGGCCATCCCCTGGTCGCGCAGCTCCTCGATCAGCCTGACGACCTCGGCATGGGCGCCGACGTCGATGCCGCGCGTAGGCTCGTCGAGGATCAGCAGCCGCGGCTCGGTCGCGAGCCAGCGGGCGAGAAGGGCCTTCTGCTGGTTCCCTCCGGAGAGCTGCTCGATCGGCTTCTCCGCATCCGGAGTGCGGATGCCCATCGCGGAGATGAAATGAGTGGCGATCCTGTCCTGCTCCCGTCGCGGCAGCTTTTTGTACCAGCCGTTTCGGGCCTGGAGCGCGATGACGATGTTCTCGCGCACGGACATGGCGCCGATGATGCCGTCCGTCTTGCGATCCTCCGG
>JALYGI010000120.1 GCA_030777185.1 Pseudomonadota bacterium | reverse complement strand
TGCTCTCCTTGGTCGACGAATATGCCAGCACGCATGCCGCCAGCGCCGAGCTGGAATGCCTCGCCGGCGCCATCTATTTCGAATCCAAGGGCGAGCCGCTTCCCGGCCAGCTCGCGGTCGCCGAGGTTATCATCAACCGCACCAAGTCGGGCCGCTATCCGACATCGATGTGCGGCGTCGTGAAGCAGCGCGGCCAGTTCTCGTTCGTCCGGGCCGGGCGTCTGCCGCCGATCCCGAAGCAAAGCGCGCATTGGCGCAAGGCGGTCGCGATCGCGCACATCGCGCTCAAGGACCTTGCCGACAGCCCGGCGCAGAATGCGCTGTCCTTTCATGCCACCTATGTCTCGCCGCGCTGGCGGATGAAGCGGGTGGCGACGGTGGGCAACCACATCTTCTACCGCTGATCCGCAGCCGGTATTTCGATCCTGATCGTCTTTGGCCGATGCGCCTTCGCGCGTCGGTCAAAGACGTGAATCAGGCTCTCGGCTCCCAGTCAGACCAGGACGAGGTTCCAGGTCAATTCAGCCTGAACGATCTTAGCCTGGTGGCCGCGCGCTCGCGGCTTCGGCACTAGCATACGAGAATCGGCAAGCCCTCCATGATGCGAATGTCCGCTTCCGTTTCATTTCGACATTTGCAGCCAAAATTGACGCCCCGGCACCACGAGGAGGCGGGGCATCCAGGGCTTCATTCTCTTTCAGCCTTATGAAAGGGCCTGATTCACGCCTTCGGCGGAAGCGCATAGCGCGTTCCCCCTCAATCGATCAGGCCCTAGAAACCCAGCGATAGGCCCGCAAAAGAGGTGAGGGTGTCGAAATTCGCCCGGCCGACATTGCCGCGCACCCCGGCCCGCAGCGACAGACCAGCCGACAGCCGTCCATCGAGCGCGAGGCCGTAGCTGACATAATCGTCGTCTGCGGTGAAGATGCGGCTGGTATAGGAGACCGGCGCACCCACCGGGGTGATCGTGAACTCCCGCTCGTCGCTGCCGAACTCACGCTCGTAGGAGACGCGTGCCGTGACGCGGAGCGGCGCGCCCGGACGGGTCGTCGCGGCAAGCCCGATCCGTCCGGTCAGGCTGTCGAGCTCCTGCTCGCCGAACGTCGCAGCGGTCGACAGGGCTCCGTCCTCCGCATAGCCGTCGATCTCGACCTTCTCATAGGTGACGCCGATATCGGGGCCGAAGCGGATGCCGCTTTGGTCGATCAGCGTGAAGCCGGCCAAGGCGGAAGCCGCGAGATAGTCCCCATCGGTGTCGCCGCTGTGGATCCTGCCGGTCGGCCCCAGCGCGAACCGCCGTTCGATGTCATCATAGGAAAGCGAGCCGTAAGTCGCCGAGGCTCCGAGCTGGAGCGGACCCAAGGCGGCGCGCCCGTAGACGGTGCCCGACAGGGCCGAGACGTCATAGCCGCCCGATGAGAAGCCGAAATGTCCGTCGCCGTCGCTATAGGCGCCCGCCACGCCGATCCCCGCCGCCTCGCCCAATGCGACGTCGAGCCCGATTTGGCCCGTCAGGCTGCGTTCGTTGAGGCCGATCCGCTGCTGCGAACTGTCGGCCGAAAAGTAATTGTAGCCGACATTGCCGAACAGCCGCATGCCGCCACCTTCTTCCTGGAGCGAGCCGCGCATCGGCCCCTCCAGCATCTCGCGCTGGCCGCGCAGCAACGACTGGGCGGCGTAGGACAGCTGGCCGATCTGCTCGGGCGCCTGCACCAGGCTCGCCACCGCCTGCCCCTGGATGCGCTGCGTGATGCCGGCCGGATGAACGGAGTCCGCCAGCAGGAAGGTCTCGTTGGCGTTGGGCGTTCTGAAGGTGGCCGGCGTGCAGGTCAGCGAGGAGCCGAGACAGGCCGTGCTGGTAATATTGGTGATCCCAAACGAAGCCGCATTTGCGACGATCTCGTTGAACAGGCGGTCGGTGTCGAAATAGAGCGCGTTGACATTGGCCGCCGCCAGCGCCGCCGCATAGGTCCGGTTGAACAACTGCAGGCCTGGATTGCCGCCGGTCTGGACCGCCAAGGTTACGATCCGCTCGGCGCCCGCCGCCTGAAGCCGCACGACCTGGGCGGCGAGCTCGTTGGCGGCCGTGGTCAGGATGGCGTTGTTCGTGCCGCCCGTCCTCTGGAAGAAGAAGAAGTCATTGCCGCCGCCCTGAATGTAGACGAGGTCGTTCGGGCGGAAAGTGCCCCCCGCGGCAAGGAAATTGCTGATCTGCGTCGTGATGGGGATCGACGGGCCGTTCGCCGCCGTGACGCGCGCGCCGCCAACGGCGAAGTTCGTGCCTCCACCTTGCCCGTAGGCGGTCACCAGCGGCAGGCCCAGTCGGTCCGCCAGGACTTCCGGCGCCACCGGGTCGGGATTGGTCGTGAAGCGCCCCGCACCCGGCGGCAGCCGCAGGATCGAGCGGAAGAAGCCGCCGTCCGACAGGCTGTCGCCGAAGACGATGATCCTGCCGACCGGCTGCTGCTGGCTGGATTGCTGCGCCGTCTGCGCAATGGCCGGAGCCCCCGCCGCCGCAGCTGCTCCCAGCGCAATTCCGCTCAAAAACCCGCGAATATTCATATCTTTCCCCCCAAGCACAAGAGGTGCTCGCCGCACCGCGCGCGAAATGAACACGTTTTGAAATCCAGCGCCAGAAGATACTAAAGCCGCCTGCCTCAGCGCTTGCCCGGCTGGTCGTCGATGCGGCCAATCCGCCCGTTGTTCTTGAAATCCAAGCGTTCGCGAACGCCCGTTTTCCACCCTTAGCGTACGTTCACTTGAACTAACCTCGAGCCTCAATGCCAGTTTGCATCGGGGGCAAAGTCGAGTTCGCGAGCAGCGACTAGAACATCGTCGAGGTCGACCGGCTTGTCGTAAGGATCATCGTCCAGCTTGGTGGGACGGTGAAGTCGGGCCTGCCAGCGCTGCAGCATCTGGACGTACGGCAGGAATGGCTTTCGCATCAGCGTACCGTTCCCAAGGACCTCAACGTCGGCGATCCCCATTTGGAGCCACTCGCCCGTGTGCCAGTCGGTCATGTCCACCGCAGGGAACAGGCAGATGCCGTGAAGGTCGACGCCGCGGTTAACCGCCGCGAGCGCTTCGCAGATGACGTCATTCAGCCAGTCCGGCCGGCCGCCATGCAGCCCTGAAGTTTCGGCGACGATGCAGGGCCGGTTGTACTTTGCCCATGCTTCTTGAAGCAGATCGCACAGCGGCCGGATACGCGTGTCGCCCGGCTCGAGCGGCCGGTGAGGAATGCCGGCGCCCTGATATTCCATTTGGCCGAAGCTGTAATTGTTGAAGCCCAGGATATCGATCGTCTCGGGGCTGCCCCCCAGTTCTGGGTGCCTCAGGCCGGAGATCACGTCCCAGGCGATGTAGGCATCCTCATAGCTCTCGCGGTGCGCTTCCTCCGCCAGGTCGGGCCGGTCACGCGGAGGGACGACCCAGATGAGCGGATCGATGTGGACCATTCTTGCGTCTGGGAAGTCGGCCCGGATTGCCCGGACCGCCGCTATGTCCGCCCGGGCGAGGGCCAGGGTGAAGCGTCGACGCTCGTCCGCTGTCTTGCCGAACGGAGCACACCAAGCCCATTCGCCCCCCATATAGCCCCAGAAGGTCGGCTCGTTGACGGGCGTGAAGCATAATGGGCCATGGTGGGCGCGCTCAGCGACATAGCGCGCCGCTGCTCGGGCGTAGGCGGCAAATCGCTCGACGAAGGCATTGGAATAAGGGTCGAGTCCGTCGGGAAAGCCATAGTGACAAAGGTCCCAGATTGGCAGCACCTTGTGCCTTCGCTGTGCCGCGAGGAAGTCGTCGATCAGCGAGAAGTCGTACTGGCCAGCGGTTCGCTCGACGAGCGGCCATGGGATCCCCTCCCGCGCAACGGAAATCCCCAGACGGGGAAGCATGGCGTAATCCTCATCCGCATGGCCGTAATGCTGGAGCTCAGCCGCCAGGTCACGGCGGCCCCGGTCCTTCCACTGAAAGCTGGAGCACTCGAAGCCCGAAAGGAAGAAGGTCGGAAAGATGCCGGATCGCAACGTCATCCATCGTAGACGCGGCAGCCGGCCAAGGGTTCATATCGGCCTGTGTGTTTTAATGACCGAGCAGCTTATCAGGACCTAGTTGCCGTCGTGCAGATGTTCGTTTTCCACCCATTCGAGACATTGCAGTGGCCCGCTCCGAGGGACTCGAACCCCCGACCCTCAGGTTCGAAGCCTGATGCTCTATCCAACTGAGCTAGGAGCGGTGGCAAAGCATTGCCTGAGAGCTGATCCGGGTTCAAGGTTCTAGGAGCGCGCGCATCGGCTCAGTCCGCAAAGGCAACTGGCTAGGGGTTCACTATCGAGGCTGCCGATCCGACTGAGATGGTCCTCGGAATGTCTGGCTTCGACCCATTGCCGACATTCGGCGCGGATGCGACAAAAGCAGGATGAGTGGGACTGGTTCTGCTGCCTTTGGGCTGACGCGCCGCTCGGCGCTATATGCATTCGCCTTCGGTGCCGCAGCTCTCGGTGTGCATAGGCTGCCGCTTGCGCTCGCCGCGCCCGGCGATCAGGCGCGGCAGTGTCGGCCGCCGTTTCGCCTTCGCGGGCTGTCGCCTCCATACGTGGTTCGGCTTGGCTACCCGCGCGGGGAGCTTTTCTTTGTGGCAGCGAGACACTCGTTAGATCCAGGAAGTCCAACGCATGCTCTGATCCGGCACGTGCTTGTCTCGATGGCCCCCGAAAGGATCATAGTTGAAGGCTACTTCGATGATCCAGCACGGCTGTCGCCTCAGGACCTTGAGTTGTTCCGCCGGAATATTCATCCCGAGAACCGCTACGCCCTGGCACTGGCGGACACACTCCGCATCCGAGCAGCCGGCGGCGACCTGCCTTCAAATCGGCTCGCGCGTGCAGCGCTTTCTCAGGGGTTCGCGTTGGAGGACGTGGTCGGCACCCATATCGTCCGGCTACTTGCTGGTCAGCCATCAGACGGCAGGGTTGCAGCTGTCGAGGCGCTCGTGAGGCGCGATCTTGAAGGGATCTTCCCCAACGGTTTCAATTTCCACGAGTGGTATTCCCGTCGCATCGGTGAAGCGCCGTCCGACGCCGGCGTTCGGCGCATCTACCGAGGTCCGTGCGGAAGCGGCATCATTGCCGAAATAGCCTCGTTCCAGAGCGAGACCCGCAATAATCATTTGCTGTCCATCATCGCCACTGGATTGGGCGAGGGAGCACGAGTTGCAGCAGTGTTCGGCGCCAACCACCTCTACTCTCTGTTCGACCCGCTTGCGAGAAGCGCCACCAAAATGGACATCATCACGCCTGCCGAACTGCCCGAAATATCCACCCAAGAACCCTACCCGGTAACCTAATCTTACGAACATTCGGCCGGACTGACGAGCAAGACGCTGGAGTAGTTTCGTGGTGAGGATGGACCAAACGGCGACACACGAATGTCCGCTAACCACCCATTCCGGACGCTCAGCCCAATGTCTGCTTCCGAGCCATCGCGGACGTAGCTGGCTATCCGACAGCATGTGTTGTGGAGCGGGTTTCCTGTAACTCAGCTGCTCACATAGCCCAAGCCGGTGGGAGCGCTTGTGCTCGGGGGTGGTTGGCTCACCGCGAGGGTGCAAAGGCGCCCACCTTTATTTCCTGGATCAGGAACATTTGGGCCGGCTCCCATCCCATGACGATCTCCATGGGCGCGCGCTGCGCGGGTTGCTGCCCCTTCGCCGACCGCCAAAGGTGCCCTCGCACCAGCACCCGGTCCGAGCGCTCCCCGTGATAGCTCTCCGGGATGAACCAGGCGCCGAGGGCCTGGCGTTGCTGAAGCCAGAAGGGCGCGGCGCCCCCCCAATCATGCTCGGTCACCTGCCCGTTGATGTTGAAGCGGACGCGATGACCGAAACCGGCGCGCATTTCACGGGTGAGTTCCGGATGATTCCCGAAACCCATGGTACGGAGCGCGTTCATCACCTGCGCCGCCGCAATGCGATCACCGGAAAGCCTGGTGCAGGCGGCGAGAATGGCGACCGCATTCCGGTGCTGCTCCGGGGTGATGACGCGGCACGGTGGAAGCAGATCCAGCGCATGCTGCGCAAGGCCGAGAGCGAATGGCTGGACCAGCCCGTCCTGGCACGCATCCTCCACGGCACGCCTGATCGAGGGCCGCGTCTGCCCGTTGAGAGGAGGATCGGAGGCTTCGGCTGTATAAACCCAGCTGTGCATGCAGAGATTCGGCACTGCGCTCGGACGAGGAACTAGCGCGCGATCAAACTGGCGCGACGAGGCGATGACCTCCTGCCAGTGGGAAAGCGGAACGGCTGCCGTGAGCGTTCTGACGCCCGCGCCCGGTGCGCGCGGCGTCCTCACCTCGAGCTCTATATCTCGTCCTGGAGCACGCACAAAACTGATCAGCGCAAGGTCGCTGCCGTAGCCGTCGACGTAGAATACACGCCTCACCTGCTCTCCCCGGGCGGCATGCACCTCGATCGCCTGCGCATCGTAGCGCTGGCGCTGGTCGCGTTGCTGTTTCTCGGCGCAGCGATTGACGCCAGTGTCATCTAGACAGTGGCGGTCCGGCCGCGTCTGGGCAGCGGCCACGGAGCTGAGCAGCCATAGGGCGAAAATCGATAGCGTCACGAGCCTTTCTCCAATCAGACTTGGAGAAGGACCATGCGCAGCAGCCTCTTGTCCATACCATTGGTTTGCCGGCCGCA
Source organism: Pseudomonadota bacterium (assembly GCA_030777185.1). Lineage (GTDB taxonomy): Bacteria > Pseudomonadota > Alphaproteobacteria > Sphingomonadales > Sphingomonadaceae > Allosphingosinicella. The sequence goes on along the minus strand of JALYGI010000120.1, from coordinate 961 downwards.
GGTAGCTCATGTGACTCTTCGAAGAAGTTCTACTGGCTAATGTCGGCTTTCCACCCATTGCGGACGTTCCGTGTATTGTCAGTACATCGCCTCAGACTATCATGATGGGTCGTCGCAGGGGGAGCCGGGGCATGCAGTCGAGTCACTTCACCATGGCTTTAGCTAGCTGCTTCGCTACGCTTTGGGGAACTTCGGCTGGTGCGGTGGCAAGCGCAGCGGAGAGCCGATCCGGCGATTTCGGCCTTGTTGCGCCTGGCGAAGTGTTAATGGTCGGAGAGGTGCACGGCACAAAGGAAACGCCTGCTGCATTCGTCCAGCTGGTGGATCGAATGCTTACTCGCGCCGATGTTGTCAGCGTGAGCTTGGAAATGCCGCCTAACGCTGGAGCCGCCGGATGTGAACGCGACAGCGGCAGTGGAGCTGTAGGCGCCTTTTGGACGCGCAAGGCGCAGGACGGACGAAGCAGCCAAGCCATGCGAGAGATGGTGTGCCAGCTCAAGGCGCGCGCCGCACAAGGCAAAGTGCGGCTGCTCTACCTGGAGACCGTTCCGCGCAATCAGGATGAGATGGTCCGGCGGGTAAGCACGGAAGTTGCTTCTAAGACTCGTCCGATGGTGATCCTCATCGGCAACTTCCATTCTCGAAAAGCACCGAACTCGTTTGCCGAGCGGCTCCGCGCTCAAGGGGTGCCGGTGACTTCACTTACCATCAGCTCGCCTGACGCCACCACGTGGAACTGCAATCAAGATGGTTGTGGAGCCCGGCCGATGCAGATGAACTTCTGCCCTGAGGAAACCGCAGGAAGCTACCTGCTCGTGAAGGCACCTGCCGGTGGTCGGTGGGATGGCTGCATGGTGCTTCCCCGCCTGACAAGCTCTCCGCCATTCAAATCTGGCCGCAGTTAGAAGCAGGCTGACGTGCGGTTTCCATCAATCCAATCGAAGGTGCGAGTTCGACCCAT
>JALYGI010000119.1 GCA_030777185.1 Pseudomonadota bacterium | reverse complement strand
TTCGTGAGCAGATCGCGGCGGGCGTGAACTTCTCGATGTCGGGAATCCCGAACTGGACGCACGACATTGGCGGGTTCGCGCTCGAGGAGCGATACACGAAGCAGGAGCCGAAACACGTTCCTGAATGGCGGGAGCTCAACCTGCGCTGGTTCCAGTTCGGCGCCTTCTCACCCCTATTTAGAAGCCATGGCGAGGCGCCCAAGCGCGAGATCTACGAAATCGCCCCGGCCGGCTCGGCCATGTACCGATCGATGGAGTTTTACGACAAGCTTCGCTACCGGCTGATGCCGTACATCTACACGCTGGCTGCCGACACCTTCCACAAGGACGGCACGATCATGCGCGGGCTGGTGATGGATTTTCCTGGCGACAGGAAGGCCTGGAACGTCGCCGATCAATATCTGTTCGGGCCTTCCTTCCTCGTCGCTCCGGTGACCGAGTTCAAGGCGCGCGAGCGGCAAGTCTATCTCCCCGCCGGAACCGGCTGGTACGATTTCTACACCGGCCGGATGGAAACGGGCGGGAGGACGATACGCGCCGCCGCGCCGTATGAGCGGATGCCCTTGTTCGTCCGTGCCGGCTCGATCGTTCCGATCGGCCCGGAGATGCAACATACGCGTGAGAAGGTGGGCGCTCCGCTCACTCTTCATGTCTATACCGGCGCCGACGGCAGCTTCTCATTGTACGAGGATGACGGCGTCAGCCGCCAGTATCTGAACGGCGCCTTCGCCCGCATCTCGATGCGCTATGACGAACGCACTGGCACTCTGACGATCGGAGCTCGGGAAGGCAGCCATCCGGGAATGATCAGCAGCCGGCTGTTCCACGTCCGCTGGATGAGCCCCAAGCGGCCCCGCCCGCTCGCCTTCGATGCCAAGCCGGACGCGACGGTGACCTATTCGGGCACCCAGCAGACGGTGAAGCTCAGATAGGGCCTCCCGTGAAATCCTGGTTGCCGGCCATTCCGCGGCCGCTAAAGCAGCTGGGCCTCATCCGGCCAAGGCGAGCCGGCGCCTCGAACGAGCCGCGGAGGTCTCCGCCGGCCACGGGGCGCGCCCGGCCGAGATCATCGATGATTCGCACGGAATTCTTCATTGGCCGAACTTCTCGGCGAACGCTGCGGCGGCGCCGAACAGGCCGGGTTGCGGGTGCGTGATGAGCTTGACGGGCATTTCGCCCATCATCCGCTCGAAGCGTCCCTTGGAAATGAACCGATCGCGAAAGCCCGAGCGGGGGAGGTGATCGGCAACGCGAAGGCCTACTCCGCCTGCGATGATCACTGCCGAGGCGCCTTGCGCGAGCGCGATGTCTCCCGCCAATGTTCCCAAGGCGAGGCAGAAGCGATCGAGGGCAGCGGCGGCAAGGCTGTCTTCCCCGGATAGCGCCGCCTTCCAGAGCGCTTTCTCGTCGCGAAATTGAGCCGGCCTGCCCTCGATGTCGGCAAGCGCTTCATAGATGTTGGCCAGACCCATTCCCGAAGCGACCCGTTCAGCCGAGACCCGCCGATAGCGTTTGCGCAAATGGCTGAGGATTTGATCTTCGAGAGTGTCGACAGGGGCAAAATCGATATGCCCGCCTTCAGTTTCGATCACATGATAGTGGCCGTTCCGGCGCAGGAGCTGCGCCACTCCCAATCCAGTCCCAGGGCCGACAATGCTGACCACGCCATTTTCGGGGAGGGGGATATCGGGTCCGCAGATCTGACGGAAATGCACATCGTCGAGCTGCGCCACCGCGTGCGCGACCGCCCCCAAGTCGTTGACGAGCGCGTACCGGCTCGTGCCGAGCTTTGCCGGGATCGAGGCGGGACGGATCACCCACGGATTGTTGGTGAGCTTCAGCACGTCGCCCTGGATCGGGCCTGCAACTGCAATGCTGGCGGCCGAGGGCAGGGGGCGTCCTACCTCCCGTCCGAAATCCTCCCAGGCAGTCTGCAGGCTGGCATGCTCGGCCGTCTTGAGGGTGCAGGCTTCGCCGAGGCTCGCCACTCGCCCCCGCTCCACCTCGGCGAGTGCGAAACGCGCATGTGTCCCGCCGATGTCAACCGCAACAATCTCCGTCACTCAACCTCCTCCATGGTGCTCAGCATGGCCGAAGCGCCTGTTAAGCGCCGTCGGGGCCGATGCGCCTCACCGCGAACAGCTCCGACCCGTGCCGACCGCCGCCGGCGCAGCCACGTCAAGCTCATGCTGGGACAACTCTTCCACAAGCACGCTCAACTCGCCAGTCTCCGCAGAGACCGGGACCGTGTTCCGTCCCGAAACTGAGCGAGAGGCGGTGGATATCGCCGCAGGGGGACCAATTGTCGAGCGCGTCGCGAATGGCAGGCTATTTAATAAAGATAACGCTGTCATCCGCCTCTTTCAAAAAGTTGGACCAGGTGCAAAAGCAGGTGCGGCCGCATGCGATGGGCGCTGGCAGCCGGAACGAAGCGCGCGAATATCCCGCCGCCCGCTGATCCTTGAAGGAGCATCGATGCGCTACACAGCCGATCCGACGCGCTACGAGCGGATGACCTATCGCCGCTGCGGCCGGAGCGGGCTCGATCTTCCTGCCATCTCACTTGGTCTGTGGCAGAATTTCGGCGGCGCCGACGTGTTCGAAACAGGGCGCGCCATCATCCGCCGAGCGTTCGATCTTGGCGTCACGCATTTCGATCTGGCCAACAATTATGGCCCGCCCTACGGCTCGGCCGAAGAGAATTTCGGCCGGGTCATCGCTGCCGATCTTGCGCCTCATCGCGACGAGATGATCATTTCCACCAAGGCCGGCTACGACATGTGGCCGGGGCCCTATGGCAATGGCGGCTCACGCAAATATCTGCTCGCCAGCCTTGATCAAAGCCTGAAGCGGATGGGGCTCGACTATGTCGACATCTTCTACTCGCACCGGGTCGATCCAACCACGCCGCTCGAGGAGACGATGGGGGCGCTGGTCCAGGCGCACCGGCAGGGTAAGGCGCTCTATGTCGGCATCTCTTCTTATTCACCGGAGCTGACGCGGGAAGCGCATCGCCTATTGAAGCGAGAGGGCGTTCCGCTGCTCATCCACCAGCCGTCTTACTCGATGCTCAACCGCTGGGTGGAGCAGGGCCTGCTCGACACACTGGCCGATCTCGGCGTCGGCTGCATCGCATTCTCACCGCTTGCCCAAGGCATGCTGACTCGCAAATATCTCGACGGCGTGCCCGCCGATGCGCGAGCCGCAAGGGGCGGATCGCTGTCCAGGCGCCTGCTGAGCCCCGACAATCTCGAGCGGATCCGAGCGCTCGACGCTATCGCCCGGGAGCGCGGGCAAAGCCTGGCGCAACTGGCGATCGCCTGGGTACTGCGCGACCCGCGCGTCTCCTCGGCGCTGATCGGCGCCCGCAATGTGGAGCAGCTGGAGGACTCCCTTGCGGCGCTCAAGGCTCCGGACTTCACACCGGAGGAGCTTGCCCGGATCGATGCCCATGCTGGGGAGGCAGGGATCAATATCTGGGAGGCCTCGTCAAACGTCCAGTCGCTTCGCTAAGCGCGAGAGGACGCTTGTTCGTGATAGCGTTGTCAAATACGTTCCCGCACATGTCGCAAGGCCCGAAGAGGCTGCTGGAGAGGGGTTTCGCTCAATGTCCTATCGAATTCTGATCCTGGGGGCGCTGCTCGCCTCGACCGCCTGCACGAAGCCGTCGGAGTCGATTCGAACCGCCGCCGCCCCGGTGCAGGACGACGGCCGCTGGCCTGCGGTGGTGAGCAGAGTGCGGCCCGATCCGGCGCAGGAAATGCGGGTGGCCTCAATTCTCGCCAAGATGAGCGTGGAGGAAAAGGTCGCTCAGATCGTCCAACCGGACATCGGCAGCGTGACGCCGGAAGACGTGCGCAAATACAAGTTCGGATCGGTGCTCAATGGCGGCAACTCATCTCCCGGCGGCAATGAGACCGGACCGGCATCCGACTGGCTGAAGCTTGCGGACGCCTTCTGGCAGGCATCCATGTCGGCGGATTGGAAGGGGGAGAAGATCCCCGTCATCTGGGGATCCGACGCCGTCCACGGCCACAGCAACATCGTCGGCGCGACGCTTTTCCCGCACAATATCGGTCTCGGCGCCACTCGAAACCCCGATCTCATCCGGCGCATCGGCGAGGTGACCGCGCTTGAGATGGCGGTGACGGGACTCGACTGGGACTTCTCACCGACGCTCGCCGTGGTGCGCGACGATCGGTGGGGGCGCACCTATGAGGGCTTTTCCGAAGATCCCGAAATCGTTCGTTCTTTTGCGGGCAAGATGGTGGAGGGGTTGCAGGGCCGCCCCGGGACCAGCGACTTCATGGGTCCGGGCAAGGTCATCGCCACGGCCAAGCACTTCGTCGGCGATGGCGGCACCCTGGGAGGCAAGGACCAGGGCGACAATCCTTCCTCGCCGCAGGAGCTCCGCGACATCCACGGCGCCGGCTATCAACCCGCGATCGAGGCCGGCGTGCAGTCGATCATGGCCTCCTTTTCGAGCGTGCGCGGCCAGAAAGTGCACGGCAGCCGCGAGCTTCTAACGGGCGCGCTGAGGGAGCAGATGGGTTTCGACGGGCTCCTTGTGGGCGACTGGAATGCGCACGGCCAGGTGGAAGGTTGCTCGAACACGTCCTGCCCGCAATCGATCAATGCGGGCCTCGACATGTTCATGGCGCCGGACAGCTGGCGCGAGCTTTATGCGAACACGCTGGCGCAGGTGAAATCGGGCGTCATCCCGATGGAGCGGCTAAACGAGGCAGTCCGGCGGATCCTTCGGGTGAAGGTGCGCGCCGGGATGTTCGAGAAGGGGAAGCCTTCATCCCGCCCCTATGCAGGCCAATTCAATCTGCTCGGCGGCTCCGCGCACCGAGCGGTCGCGCGGCAGGCGGTGCGCGAGTCGCTGGTCCTGCTCAAGAACCAGGGCAAGATCCTGCCGCTCGCGGCCAATGCAAACGTCCTGGTGGCCGGCGATGGTGCCGACAATATTGCCAAGCAGGCGGGCGGATGGACGCTGACCTGGCAGGGGACGGGTGTCACCAACAAGGATTTCCCCAACGCCCAATCGATCTTCGGCGGCATTCAGGAAGCCGTGCGTGCGGCTGGAGGCACGGCCACCTTGAGCCCGGACGGGCGTTTCTCGGCGAAGCCGGACGTCGCCATTGTCGTGTTCGGCGAGGATCCTTATGCCGAATTTGTCGGGGACCGATCCAGCCTCGAGTTCAGCCCGGCTGACAAGCGCGATCTCGAGCTGATGCGGCGCCTCAAGGCTGCGGGCGTCCCGGTCGTCTCGGTGTTCCTGTCCGGTCGTCCCATGTGGGTGAACCCGGAGCTCAACGCTTCGGATGCGTTCGTGGCGGCGTTTCTACCGGGCAGCGAGGGCGGCGGGATCGCCGACGTGTTGTTCCGGGGCCCCGACGGCGCCGTCCGGAACGATTTCAAGGGCAAGCTTTCCTATTCCTGGCCCAGGCGACCTGACCAGACTCCGCTCAACCGCGGCGACAGCAATTACGACCCGCTCTTCGCCTACGGCTATGGCCTCACCTATGCGAATAACGGCAATCTGGGGCGGCTTTCCGAGGAACGCCCGGCGGGCGTCTCGGCAGGTGCGGATGGCCTCGTCTTCGGCCGCTCCGGCTTGCCGGCCGGCTGGTCGCTAAGCCTCGCCGAGGAAGGCGGACCCAACGTGGTGGTCACCGGCAATTCGGGCGCAACGGGCTCGAACCGGCTGACGGTGGCCGGCGTTGACCGGCGAGCGCAGGAGGATGCGCGGCGTTTCACATGGAATGGAAGCGGCCCGGCCGCGCTGCAGATCGCGGCTGGGCAGCCGCTCGATATCTCGCGGGAGGCCAACGGCGAACTCAGCCTGATTGTCGAGTATCGGGTCGACCAGGCGCCGACGGCACCCGTTCTTCTCGGCATGGTCAGCGGCGCGGGCAATCGAGTGACCCTGCCGATTGCCGGTTTGCTTCGTTCGGCTCCGGCGGGACAGTGGACAACGATGGCCATCCCGCTGCGATGTCTGCGAAACGCCGGAGTCGACATGCAGCGGGTGATCAGCCCGATCACGATCAGCACGGCCGGCCGGCTGTCGCTCTCGATTTCCGATGTGCGGATCGCCAGTGCGGCTGTGCCGCAGAACCAGTGTGGACAAGCGTAATGGCGACAAACACCCATCGCAGCAGCTCTGCCGGTACGGCCGGAGCATTTGCCGTCGTCACCAGCCTGTTCTTCGCCTGGGGCTTCATCACCTCGCTGATCGACCCGCTGGTCGCGGCGGTGAAGGGGATTTTCAGCCTCACGGACCTCCAGGCCCAGCTGAGCGCTTCCGCCTTCTTCATCGCTTATGGCGTGATGAGCTTCCCTGCCGCGGTGCTGCTCTCGCGCCGGAGATCCGTGCCCACGATCCTCATCGCGCTGGCGCTGATGGTGGCCGGTTGCCTCCTGATGCTGTGGGCGGCGACTGTCGCCGTTTATGGGCTGGTCCTGTTCGGGCTCTTCATCCTCGCCAGCGGCATCACCATCCTCCAGGTTGCCGCCAACCCGCTTGCAGCGGTGCTCGGGCCGCCCGGCCGCAGCCACTTCCGGCTGACCTTCAGCCAAGCCTTCAACAGCCTCGGTACCTTCATAGGCCCCTATCTGGGCGCGGTTCTTTTCCTGAAAGGGGTGGAGGTCAAAGAGGGGACAGCGATCACGGAGACGGCGCGTGCCTCCTCCCTCGCCGGGATCGACGCAGCCTTCCTCTGGATCGCCGCTCTTATTGCGCTTCTAGGCGTCTTTATCTGGGTTTCACGGCGTCTCATCACCAACGCGGCGCCTCCACCGCCTGGTGAAACCGCTCGCAGGGGCATAGTCGCCACCTTCATCGAAGCCGCTTCGTCTCGTTGGGCATTGTTCGGAGGCGCTGCCATCTTTCTCTACGTCGGTGCCGAAGTCGCGATCGGGACCCAGATGGCACTGTTCCTCAACAGCGACGATGTGCTTGGCATCTCGCTTGAAGACGCCGGAAAGATGGTGAGCCTTTATTGGGGCGGCGCCATGGTCGGCCGCCTCGTCGGCTCCGCTCTGCTGACGCGGGTAGCCGCCACGACGCTGCTGGCAATCTTCGCCGCGGTGGCCTGCGCCATCTGCCTCTATATCTTCGCGATCGGCGGGATGAGCTCGGGTTATGCGGCGCTCACCATCGGCCTGTTCAATTCGATCATGTTCCCGGTCATCTTCACGCTGACGCTGGAGCGCTCCACCGCGAGTGAGGAGGCCACATCGGGATTTTTGTGCTTCTCGATCGTTGGAGGCGCCGCCATCCCGCCGCTCGTCGGGCTCGTCTCGGGGGCCAGTGATTACGTGACCGCCTTCATCGTGCCCGCCATCTGCTACGCGATCCTCGCCGCGTTCGCGATCGCGGCCTCGCGGGCCGTGGTCAGGCATCGCGGCGACGATCCTGCCGCCACCATCCATTGATCGAACCAGCATGACCGCGGCTATCGGGTGGACTTACAGGCAGACCGCCTTTTGGTTGGGCTGCACTTCAGTCACGGCCGGCGTGCTGCTCCACATGCCCATGTACGCCGAGAGCCTCGGCGGCGGGCATCACATGTCGGACATGCCCGTTGGTTGGGATATGATCCTGGGAATGGCGCTGATCGTGCTCGGCGTCGTCGCGGCGTGCTACGGCGCGCTTCCGGAGCGGCACAGGAGCCTTGCCGAGGGCCATTCGGCAATGCGCTACGAGGCTCCCGAGGAAACTCCGCTGAGCCCGGCTCATGTGGTGACTTTGATCGTGCTGGTGGTCGGCCTGGTGATAGATACGATGAAACCCGCGACGCTCGGGTTCGTCCTGCCGGGCTTGGCGCGGGAATATGGGATCGAGCGCTCCCAGGCTGCGCTGCTCCCCTTCGTGGCACTGGCCGGCACTACCGTAGGATCCTTCATTTGGGGGTGGCTCGCGGACGTCTATGGCCGCCGGGTTTCGATCATCCTCTCCACCATCATGTTCATCGCGACTTCGGTCTGTGGAGCCATGCCTGCCTTCGGCTGGAACCTGTTGATGTGCTTCCTGATGGGCGCGTCGGCCGGGGGAATGATGCCTGTGGTCTATACCTTGCTTGCTGAGATCATGCCGCCGCGGAGCCGGAGCTGGGTGCTGGTTCTGGTCGGCGGGACTGGCCTGGTTGGCGGCTATCTGGCCGCGAGCTTCGTGGCGAGCGTCTTCGAACCCATATTCGGCTGGCGCAGCCTGTGGCTTCAGGGGCTGCCGACCGGCATCGGCCTGTTGCTGCTTGCGAAATTCATCCCCGAATCTCCGAAGTTCCTGGCCGAGCAGGGGCGGGTGGAGGAGCTGAAGAAGCTCGCCCATCGCTACGGGATCGTCGCCAAGCCGCTCCCTTCCGATCGGGCACCGGAGGGCGCCGGAGTCCAGGGACAGATCAACATCACGATCGCCTTGGTGACCGCCGCGCTTGCCTGGAGCTTCGTCAATTTCGGTCTGCTGCTCTGGCTCCCCTCCGACCTGCAAGAGCGCGGCTACAGCTCGGAGCTCGCGAGCGGCATCATCGCCAAATCCGCGCTGATCGCGCTCCCGACCGTTGCTGTCGCCGCTTGGCTGTATAGCCGCTGGAGCAGCAAATGGACCTTGGTGGGTTCAATCCTGCTCACCTCGATCGCCCTTGGCGGGACCCTGCTCGTCGACGAGATTTCCTCCGACCCAATCCTGGTGATCGCGGTGGTCGCGTTGCTCATCATCGGCAGCAATGCGGCGATTGCGGTCCTCCTGCCCTACACTGCAGAGAATTACCCGCTCGGCGTGCGGGGCCGCGCCACGGGGCTGGTCGCGGGAAGCAGCAAGGTGGGAGGAGTCGCCGTTCAGACGCTGGCGCTGATCGGCTCGATTCCAACTTTCGGAGCGGCGGCACTTGTCCTCATCGCCCCAATGACCGCGGCTGGTTTCCTTGTCGGCTATGCCGGTCGTGAGACACGGGGACGGAGCTTGCGCGAGCTTGAGAGCGCGGGCAGCGCCTGATGGCGCGCCGGACCATCAATGATGTGGCCGCACAGGCCGGAGTGTCGATCAAGACCGTGTCTCGCGTACTCAACGACGAGCCGAGCGTAAGACCTGAGACTCGTCGCCGCGTCCGCGAGGTGATGACGGCGCTCAATTATCAGCCCAGCCTTCCTGCGCGAAGTCTCGCCGGGCGCCGCTCGAACCTCGTCGCCCTGCTGTTCGAGAATCCCAGCGCCAACTACGTCTTCGACGTCCAGAGCGGAGCCATGGCGAAGTGCCGCGAGAGCCGTCTTCGCCTGCTGGTGCAATCGTGCAGCGGCCTTGGCGAGGGGCTGATCGATGAGGTGCTCGCAATGGCAGAACAAACTCATATCGATGGGTTGGTGATCACTCCGCCGCTCTCCGCAAACAGGAAACTGATTGCTGCGCTGGATGGGTGCGATCTGCCGTTCGTTCGAGTGGGGCCGGACGATCTTGTCCATGCCTCGCCGACTGTCGAGCTCGACGACGAGGCAGCGGCTCGCGAGATGACGGGGTACCTTCTGGCCCTAGGCCATCGCTCGATCGGCTTTATCATGGGCCATCCCGATCACCATTCGAGCAAGCTGCGCCTCGCCGGGTTCCGCGCCGAGCTGCAGGCCTGGGGTCTCAGCGCAGCCGATGAAGCCATCGAGCAGGGCTATAACGACTTCCAATCGGGGCTTCAGGCTGCACGACGTCTGCTCGCACGCGCCCAGCGCCCGACAGCCGTTTTCGCGTCGAACGATGACATGGCCGCTGGTGCGATCTTCGCGGCGCACGAGTTCGGCCTCCGCGTTCCTGAAGAGCTGTCGGTCACAGGCTTCGATGATACGCACCTTGCCAGTACCATCTACCCGCCACTGACGACGATCCACCAGCCGAGCTACGAAATGGCGTACCGCGCGACCGAGCTTCTGATCGAGTTGATCAAAGGCAATTCGGCTGAGGGACCGGTGAAGCTCGGGCATCGGCTGGTGAAACGAGCATCGACATCACCTCCCGCCCGTAAAGCCCCCCAAGATGACGGCCGGTAAGATCAATGTCGGCCTGATCGGATATGGATTGGCGGGAGCGACCTTCCACGCCCCGCTGATCTTTTCTGTGGATCGGTTCCAGCTCAGAGCCATCGCAACCTCCCGGCCCGTCGCGATCACAGGGCAGGAACTGCGCGTTACCCCCGACGCGCAGGCAATTCTCGAGGCTGATGACATCGACATGGTGGTTATCGCCACTCCGAACGAGTTGCACTTCCCGACCGCGCAGGCGGCGCTCGACGCCGGCAAGCACGTGGTGGTGGACAAGCCGTTCACACTGGACGTGGGGCAGGCCACCGCACTCATCGCCCAGGCGCAGGAAAGGGATCGTCTGCTCAGCGTCTTCCACAACCGGCGCTGGGACGGCGATTATCTGACGGTCCGTCGGCTGGTCACCGACGGCCGGCTTGGTGAGATATCTCTCTTCGAAGCGCGATGGGATCGCTTCCGGCCCGCGATCAAGCGCGGCTGGCGGGAGGTCCCCGCGCAAGGGGCCGGCCTGCTGAACGATCTGGGGCCGCATCTCGTTGACCAAGCGCTCCAACTCTTCGGCTTGCCCGACGCCATCAGCGGCGACGTGACTGCCCAAAGGCCGGGAGCGGCAGTCGACGATTATTTCGAGCTTGTCCTCCACTACGGCCGGATGCGCGCGATCCTTTCCGCCTCGACCCTTGTCGCAGCGCCCCGTCCGCGATTCGCGCTCCATGGGAGCAAGGGAAGCTTCGTGAAGTTCGGGATCGACCCGCAGGAGGCGGCGCTGAAGGCCGGGATCACGCCTGGCACCAGTGGCTTCGGACGGGATGATCCGAGCCGCTACGGCACGCTGACGGACGCCGAGGGCAGATCTCAGGCGGTCGCAACCGAAGAAGGCCGCTACACCGCCTTTTACGAGGCCGTCGCCGATGCGATCCTCTTGCGCCAGCCGGTTCCGGTGGACCCCGCCGATGCTCGAACGGGGCTGCGGATCATCGAAATTGCGCGGCAGAGCGCCCGCGAGGGCAGGCGGCTGCCGCTTGATTGATCAGCTGCCGGGACGCCAGCTGGCCGGAAGGATTCGCTCCGGCAGGCTGACGGTGACCGTTTCCTTGATGTCGCGGGAAGACGCGCCAAGCATTACCTTGTACTGGCCCGCCGCCACCCGCCAGCGCCGGCTGGGAGTGTCGTAGACTGCGAGCAGGCGGGGATCGACCTTGAGGGTCACCATTGTATCGGCACCGGGCTCCAGATCGACCTTCTTGAACGCAGCGAGGCGCTTCGGCGCCTCCCACCCGCCCGACACCGGCGACACATAGACCTGGGGCACGTCCATGCCGCGCGTGCGTCCGTCATTCTTGACTCGGAAGCTGACGGCAAGGTCCTGACCCGCCATTCCGGCGCTGAGCCTGCCATAGTCGAAATCGGTGTAGGAAAGGCCGTGGCCGAAGGGGAAGAGCGGCTTCAGATCCTTGGCATCGTACCATTTATAGCCGACCGCGGCGCCTTCTGGATGTTCGATCGTGAACATCTGGCCGTTCGCCAGGCCGGTGCCGGGCCGCACGACGCGGGGGAGCTGGGTCTCGTCCAGCGGAAAGGTCACCGGCAGCCGGCCGGAGGGGTTCACCCGGCCGAACAGGAGATTAGCAATCGCCTCACCGCCGGCTGTGCCGGGATACCAGACTTCGAGGATTCCGGCGACGCGGTCCACCCATGGCATCAGCACCGGCCCGCCCGTCTCCAACACCGCCACGGTTCTTGGGTTGGCGGCCGCGACGGCATCGACGAGCGCGTCCTGATTGTCCGGAAGGACCAAAGACGTGTCGATCGATTCGGTCGTCCATTGCGTCAGGAAAACCAGCGCGACATCGCTCGCGGCCGCGAGGCGCGCGGCGGCGGCCGGATCGCGGCCATCGGCATAGGTGACCGTCGCCTGCGGAGCGAGCGCCTGGATCGCGCGAAGCGGGGACGAGGGATAATAAACGACCGGGCCCGGCCAGGTCTTCGGCTCGAGGCCGGGCACTGCATTGCCGCCGACCGGATAGGTCTGGGACGAGCCGCCGCCTGAGAGCACGCC
>JALYGI010000118.1 GCA_030777185.1 Pseudomonadota bacterium | reverse complement strand
CGCTTCACCAGCCTCTCGCCGGCCGCCGCCGCCGCCGTGGGCCGTGCGCCGGGCGATTTCATCGGCCAGGAGCTGACGCGTCTTTTCCGGCTGATCGAGGGAGAAGACGGCGCTTTCCCAATCCTTGCCGCTCTTGCCGAGCAGCGCCGATTCGACAATCAGGCCGCGGAAATTCGCGGCGTCGGCCGTCATTGTTACCGTCTCGGCGGCGTGCCGCTCATCGACGGCGCAGGTCGCTTCTCGGGGTTCCGCGGCTCGGCGACTCGCATCTTCGAGCCGGCTCCCGCTGCACAGCCGGCAGCGGCATCGGAAGGTCCGTACGAAGCTGATGCGTTCGGCGAACGTCTCGACAAGGCCCTCCGGGCGCCGCTCGATCATATCATCGCCAATGCCGAGACGATATCGTCCCAGCCCGAAGGACCGCTCCGCAAGGATTATGCGGGCTATGCGACCGATATCGCGTCGGCCGGCCGCCACCTCCTCGCGCTGATCGACGACCTCGTCGATCTCCAAGCGATTGAGCGTCCGGGCTTCACGCCGGAGGCCGACGAGATCGACCTTGCCGATATCGCCCGCCGCGCCGCGGGCCTGCTCTCCGTCCGCGCATCGGCGACGAACGTCCGCCTCGATCGTCCACCCGAGGACGAGGCGCTCCCAGCCATCGGCGAGTTCAAGCGCGCGCTCCAGATCGTCATGAACCTCCTCACCAATGCCATCCGCTATTCGCCGGAAGGCGGCCAGGTTTGGATGCGCACGGATCGGGAGGGCGATCTTGCCGCGCTCATCATCTGCGACCAGGGTAAAGGCATCGCGGCCGAGGATCAGGCGCGGATTTTCGAAAAATTCGAGCGGGTCGACCCGGCCGAACCGGGAGGCACCGGTCTGGGCCTCTACATTGCCCGCCGGCTCGCCCGTGCGATGGGCGGCGATATCGCCGTTGACAGTGCGCCGGGCCAGGGCGCGCGCTTCACCTTCACATTGCCGGCTCGCTGAAGCTTGATCGGATCGGGCTTGATCGGATCAGGCTGATCTTCCTGATCCGGTCGAGGCGTCAGCCATATGAAAAGGACCTGAGTCACGCCTTCGGCCGAAGCGCATGGCGCTTCCACCTCGACCGATCAGGCCCTGGGCCGGATCCGGCGCATCGTGATCGATCGGGCCGGTGTCTGCCCGCAGCAATGCAGGCCCTCACTCTTCCCGAACCAGCGGCGATCCGCACAGGAGGGACGGCCCTGGTCCGCCGCGGCGGAATGCGGTGAACGACTTCCGGCCCGAAATCGAGAAGGCCGGAAAGGTCCGGCTCGAGCCGGACCGCCCGGGGCGCTGGCAGCGATGGCTCGCGCTCAGACCAGGATTGCGGCTCGAGCAAAGCTGCGGAGGCGGAGACACCGTTCTGCCCGCTGGGTTCGACGAAGCCGCCATAGGAACACCCATCTCCGGCAAGGGCAGGAGCGAGGCAGCCCTCCTCCGCCAATGCCGAAGGATCGAAGATCAGCCGCGTGCCCTCGGGTGCGGCCGATACGAGGAGTGCCAGGGCGCCAAGCATCAATGCGGCCCTGCGGCGGGAGACAATCGGACTCAGCTGATGCACGTCCATGCGCCGGCTCCACTTGAATCAACCGATCTGTACCACGGATGGAGCGGTCGTCACGCCTCCGTTATCACCTGCGGTCCACCGGCACATAATCGCGCTGCGTCGGGCCGGTGTAGAGCTGACGCGGACGGCCGATCTTCTGGTCAGGGTCGGAGATCATCTCGTTCCACTGCGCCACCCAGCCGACGGTGCGGGCAAGGGCGAAGAGGGCGGTGAACATCGAAGTCGGGAAGCCGATCGCCGACAGGATTACGCCCGAATAGAAGTCGACGTTGGGATAGAGCTTCTTTTCGATGAAATAATCGTCGCTGAGGGCGATCTGCTCGAGCTGGCGCGCGACTTCGAAGACGGGATCGTTCACGCCAAGCTCGTTCAGCACGGCTTCCGCCGTTGCCTTCATCACCTTCGCGCGGGGATCGAAATTCTTGTACACGCGATGGCCGAAGCCCATCAGCCGGAACGGGTCGTCCTTGTCCTTGGCCCGAGCAATATATTCCGGGATGCGCTCGGGCCGTCCGATCTCGCGCAGCATGTTGAGCGCGGCTTCGTTGGCCCCGCCATGGGCTGGGCCCCAAAGGCAGGCTATGCCCGCGGCGATGCAGGCGAAGGGATTGGCGCCGGACGAACCCGCCAGCCGAACCGTAGAGGTGGACGCGTTCTGCTCGTGATCGGCGTGAAGGATGAAGATCCGCCGCATGGCCTGTTCGACGACCGGGTTCACCTCGTAGGGCTCGGCCGGAACGCCGAAGGTCATGCGCAGGAAGTTGCCGGTGTAAGAGAGGTTGTTCTGCGGATAGACGAAAGGCTGGCCCACCGAATATTTGTACGCCATCGCGGCGATCGTCGGCATCTTCGCGATTAGGCGGTGGCTAGCGATCATCCGCTGCTTGGGATCGGTGATGTCCGTAGAATCGTGATAGAAAGCGCTGAGCGCGCCCACCACGCCGCACATGATAGCCATTGGATGCGCGTCGCGGCGGAAGCCCCGGTAGAAGGTCGACAGCTGCTCGTGCAGCATCGTGTGGCGGGTGATGGTGTAAGTGAACCCGTCGAGTTCGTCCTTCTTCGGCAGTTCGCCGTAAAGAAGGAGATAGGCCACCTCCATGAAGCTCGAATGTTCGGCAAGCTGGTCGATCGGGTAGCCGCGGTGAAGCAGAATACCCTGGTCGCCGTCGATATAGGTAATCTGGCTTTCGCAGGCGGCGGTCGAGGTGAAGCCGGGGTCGTAGGTGAAGGCACCCGTCTGGCCGTAGAGTTTTCTGATATCGATCACGTCAGGTCCGACGGAGCCCGCAAGCACGTTGTAATCGAAGGCCTTGCCTCCAACCGTTAAGATGGCTTTGTCGTCCGCCATAGTCACTGCTCCCTGCTCATCCGATCCGCCACGCGCGCGAGACTTTCCTCACGGCCGAGCAGGACCAGCACGTCGAAAATACCCGGCGAGGTTGCGCGGCCGGTAAGCGCCGCCCGAAGCGGCTGCGCTATTTGGCCAAGCTTCACGCCGGCTCGTTCAGACACCCCTCGCACCGCCTGCTCGGCTAGCTCCGCGGTCCATTCGGGCAGCGCGGAAAGCGCGGTGTGGACCTGGGCGAGCAGGTGCGGTGCTTCGCCCTGTAGCAAGGCGGCGGCGCGTTCGTCCACGTCGAGTGGACGGGTCTTGAACAGAAATGTCGCACCTTCGGATAATTCGATCAGGTTCTTCGCTCGCGGTTTGAGTTCCGGCATCGCTCGGGTCAGCAGCGCCAGCTCGTGGGCCGAAAGGCTGCGGCCGATTAGCGTCTCGATCCGGCCCGCGGCAAGGCCGGCAAGACGCCCGTCGGAAGCTTCGCGGATATAGTGGCCGTTGAGATTCTCCAGCTTCTTCATGTCGAAGCGGGAGGGCGAGCGGCCGACATGGTCGAGATCGAACCAGCGGACCGCATCTTCTCGGGAGATGATCTCCTCATCGCCATGGCCCCAGCCGAGGCGAAGCAGATAATTGGACAGCGCCTCAGGCAGCACCCCCAGCTCGTCGCGGTAGCTATCGACCCCAACCGCGCCGTGGCGCTTCGACATCTTGGCGCCGTCCTGGCCGTGGATCAGCGGCACATGCGCATAGACGGGCTCCGGCCAGCCCATTGCCTTGATGATGCCGAGCTGACGGAAAGCGTTGTTGAGATGATCGTCGCCGCGGATGACGTGGGTCACGCCCATGTCATGATCATCCACCACCACCGCGAGCATGTAGGTGGGTGTTCCGTCCGAACGGAGCAGGATCATGTCGTCCAGTTCGCTGTTCTGAACGGCAACGCGGCCCTGGACCTTGTCTTCGATCACCGTCTCGCCCTCACGCGGGGCTTTAAGGCGGATCACGAAGGGTGCGTTGGGCGTGGCCATGTCGGGCGAGCAGTCGCGCCAGCGGCTCGCGACCTTGAATGGGCGCCGCTCACGTTCGGCCTCCGCGCGCGCAGCGGCAAGCTCCTCCTGGCTCATATAGCAGCGATAGGCAGCGCCGCGCGCCAGCAGCTCGTGCGCCACCTCCGCGTGGCGGGACATGAAGTGCGACTGATGGTAAGCCTCGCCGTCCCAATCGAGCTCAAGCCACTTCATACCGTCTAGGATGGCGTCAACCGCGGCTTGGGTGGAGCGTGCCTTGTCCGTATCCTCGATGCGCAGCAGGAACTTGCCGCCGTGGCGGCGGGCGAACAGCCAGTTGAACAAAGCGGTGCGTGCGCCGCCGATATGCAGGAAACCGGTTGGGGAGGGCGCGAAGCGAGTGATGACCTCTGCGGGGCCGGCGGTTGCGCTCAAGCGCGGATTCTCCAAGGATGCGGCCGATGCCGACCAGTGATGCCAGCGCCCCTAGCATCG
Organism: Pseudomonadota bacterium; assembly: GCA_030777185.1. GTDB lineage: Bacteria > Pseudomonadota > Alphaproteobacteria > Sphingomonadales > Sphingomonadaceae > Allosphingosinicella. The sequence continues at coordinate 2,650 of JALYGI010000118.1, read as the reverse complement.
CAGAACCGCCGCTGCAAACGGCAGGCCTGCGCCTGCGGGCGGCCGCCGCCGGTCTCAACGAGCGCTTGGAATGCCTCTTCGATCGGGAGCGCGACCACTTGCCGCTCTGGCTCCCGGTGGGTCTCGGGCTCGGCATCGCCGCCTGGTTCGGCTTCCCCGATCCGCGTTCCTGGATCGGCTTCATGCTGGCCGCCGCCGCCGTCATGGTTGCGGCGCTCGCCCTTGCGCCGGGGACCCGCTGGGCCCGATCCATTGCCATCTTCTCCTTTTCCGCGGCTCTGGGCTGCGGCCTCGTCTGGTGGAAGGCCGAGCGTGCCGCAGCCCCTCGCATCGAGCGCGCCGGGATGGCGGAATTCACGGCCACGATCGAAACGGCGCAGCGCCTGCCCGCACGAGAGGCGGTGCGGCTGCTGGTGAGGCCCGTCGGCGCGGCCGACCTTCCCCCGCGCCTTCGCATCAACGTGGATGAAGAAAAAGCAAGCTCCGAGCTCCTCCCCGGCGCCACGATCCGGGTTCGCGCCTGGCTTATGCCGCCCGCGCCCATGGCTGTGCCGGGCGCCTACGACTTTGCGAGAACGGCCTGGTTCCAGGGGATTGGCGGTTCCGGACGCGCCTTGGGTGAGGTCCGGCTGGTGTCGCCTGCAAAAGAGCAGGGCTGGCGCGCTCGTTTGTCTAATTTGCGCCAGCGCCTGGCGGACCATGCTCGCGCTCGGCTGCCCGGAGCGGAGGGCGGCATCGCCGCCGCGCTCGCCACGGGAGATCAGGGCGGGATTCCGGAGGAGGATGCCGAGGCCATGCGCCGATCAGGGCTCGCGCACCTGCTTTCGGTCAGCGGCCTCCACCTGACGGCTGTTGTCGGAGCGGTGATGCTGCTGACGCTGAAGCTTCTCGCGCTTAGTCCATGGCTGGCGCTCCGGTTCAGGCTCACTCTTCTTGCGGCGGGCGCGGGCGCTCTTGCCGGCATCGCCTATACATTGCTCACCGGCGCCGAGATCCCGACCGTTCGCGCTCTCATAGCGGCACTGCTCGTGCTTCTCGGCATCGCGCTCGGACGCGAAGCGTTGACGCTCCGGCTGGTCGCCGTCGGTGCGCTCATTGTCCTTCTGCTCTGGCCCGAATCGCTTCCGGGGCCAAGCTTTCAGATGAGCTTCGCGGCAATCACGGTGATTGTCGCGCTGCACGAGCAGCCGCGCATCAAGTCGCTGCTCTCCCGCCGCGACGAAGGGGGGCTGGCGAAGCTCGCGCGCGCCGTCCTCGCGCTCGTCCTGACGGGCCTGGCCGTGGAGCTCGCTCTCACCCCCATCGCCCTCTATCACTTCCACAAAGCCGGCCTTTACGGCGCGCTTGCCAACATCGTTGCGATCCCGCTCACCACCTTCGTCATCATGCCCGCCGAAGCTCTGGCGCTGCTCCTCGACCTTGCCGGCATCGGGGCTCCCTTCTGGTGGGTGACCGGAAAATCGCTCCAGCTGCTGCTCTCCCTGGCTCACTGGACCGCCAGCGCGCCTGGTGCCGTCACCATGCTTCCGACGATGCCCACGGCGGCCTTCGCGCTGATGATTGGGGGCGGCATCTGGCTTATCCTGTGGCGCACCAGGTGGCGGGTCTGGGGTCTCGCTCCCATGGCGGCCGGGGTCGTCTGGGCGCTGTCGACGCCCACGCCCGATCTCATCGTCACCGGCGATGGACGCCATCTCGCGCTTCGCACCCAATCGGGCGAACTCGCGATCCTGAGGGGGCGGGCGGGGGACTATGTCAGGAACATGCTGTCCGAAACTTCAGGCTCCGATGCCGACCTGCTCGAGATCAGGGATCTGAACGGCGCGACGTGCAGCGAGGATCTCTGCGCGGCTGATTTGCACAAGGACGGGCGCGTCTGGCGGCTGCTTGCCACGCGAACTCCGCATTTCGTCGGCATCGAGGCGATGAACCGCGCCTGCATCGGGGCTGACATCGTGGTGTCCGATCGCCGGCTGCCGCGCACCTGCGTCCCGCGATGGCTGAAGCTCGACCGGGCATTTCTCGCAAGGAGTGGGGGAGTTGCAATCACGCTCGGTGACCGGCCCCGCGTCCCCATTGTTGCCGACCAGCTGGGAAAGCACCCTTGGGCAGCCCAGGGCCCGACAAGACGCGGAAGCGCTCTCGAACGCAAAAAGCCGCCCAAATGAAAAAGCCCCGGCACTGAGGCCGGGGCTTTGTTGGTGATCAGCGGGGGGGGGGCTGACCACCGGGGGGGGTACAGGCAGAACGACCTTCCTTGAAAAGGGTTCCCGAAAAAACGAAACGCTCCGGAATTTTTCCGAAGCGCTTCGCCGACAGCTGCCTGTAAGGGCGCTGTCTCCCGTCCCCGAGTCTTCTATAACGAAAAAATCGGCGGTGGGAAAGGCTGCTCGACGGGCCCCGATCAGCCGCTTTTCACCGCTGCCAACTCGTTCCCTGACTGGTCGAGGAAATGAAACCGGCGACCGCCTGGAAAAGCGAATGCCGGCCTCACGATTCGGCCGCCCGCTCGCTCCACCGCCGCCTGCGCCGCCTCGAGATCGTCGACTTCAATCACCGGCAGCGGTGCCTTTGTCGCTTCCGTCCCGTCCGCCTGCAGCCCGATATCGGTGTCTCCGCTGGTCGTGGCCGCATAAGTCGGCCCAAATTC
>JALYGI010000117.1 GCA_030777185.1 Pseudomonadota bacterium | reverse complement strand
GGCGAAGGCGGATCAGAGCGGTGATCGACTATCACAAGGGTTCGCAGGCTGCCGGGGCGATCGCAGGTCTGTCGATACTTTCCGTTGGTCTTGGAGTTCTCTTGCTATCGCAGCTTGGCGGTTCGAGTGGACAAGATCTGGGTAGCGACGCCGCGGCGACCGCCTGGGCTAGGGTAGTACCAATCCTTCTCGCCGCGGAGGTCGTGAAGCTCCTCATCGCGGCTTTCCAAGCGATCGTCACATTTGCTCTCCTCGGGTCGCGAGCAGGAGCAGGGCGATGGCCGCTTCTTGTCGTTGGCCTCCTTGGCGCCTTCTCGATCGCAGCAAGCGGCGTCGTCGGACTTTACGCCATTGTGGCGCATGAGCCCGAACTTACCGCCCAAACGTCAGCTCTTGGCTTCCTTGGCATGGTCTCGACGGGGCTCTGGGCGCTGCTTGTCGTCGTCCTCAGACCTATAAGTCTCGGAGCCTGGCAATCGGCTCTGGGGTTAATGATGGCGGCGGCCTCAACTGCACCCCTCTTTTTTCCACCGGCGGCTATGATCGCCGGCATCCTTGGCGTTCTGTGGTGGTTCGGGATAGCCATGAGACTTCGAGAAATTTCCCGGATCGTCTGGGCGGTGTTGATACATGGAGGTTCGGCATCTCGCGATTGCTTCGCTTCGGTAAGGCTGAACCGGCTTCACCCTTGCAGCCAATCTTTCCGAATGTCCCCTTTCCACCCATTGCAGACATTCAGTGCGGCTGTCCGAAGCGCTTGTAGATTCTAAGGCTGGAGACGCATCACGCCTGCTGTCGTTGGTCGAAAACCGCACCGTCCGTAAAAGGGGGCAAGGTGTGGCTCGTAATCGACGTGCAGCCACAGCACTTGATGTTCTCGAGCCATTTCGATGGCCTTCATAACGAGCTCGCTGCCAACTCCCTGACGCCGATGATCGGGATAGACGCAAGTGTCGAGGATGAATGCGTGGGTGCCGCCGTCCCACGCAAGGTTGACGAAGCCCACCAGCCGATCCCGGTGATAAGCGCCAACGTGACCCAGGCTTCTCGCGAGGATGGCGTCGAAGCTGACAGGTCCTGGCTCACCCCAGGCGGCTGTCCACAGAGATCGTAACGAACTCTCGTCTGGGAACGGATTCACTTCGAACCTTGCCACCCGTCGCCGATTACAAGGACGAGTCGCGGGTTGCCAGCTGTTCCAAATGATGCACCAGTAATAGCTTGGCGGGAGGGATGGGCTTCGATCATGACGACCATAGCTCAGCAAGTGCAAATCCGGCCTGCTAACCCAAAGGATGTGCCCGCGCTCGCCGCCCTGATGAGCAGCTATATGCGTGAAACCTATCACGATACCTGGCACGGATCACCGGAGGCAATGGCACTCGATGGCTTCGGCAGGGAGTTCGAGATGCACGTCGCGTCGACAGGCGACGATCTTCTCGGCTTAGCCGCCTGGAGGAAAGCTTATGACCTGCACCACTGTATAAGCGGAGCGGAGGTTTTCGACATGTTTGTGGTTCCAGCTGTCCGTGGCAGGAGCATCGGCGCGTCACTGATCTGTGCGGTGGCCGCGGAGGTGCTGCAACGAGGGGGCAAGTTCCTCAAGGGTCAGGCGGTTGACGATCTCTCCGTCCGCCGGCTTTACGAGCGGGTCTCTGTCAGCTTTGTGGCTGTGGAATGTATGCTGGCCGGCCGCGCTCTCCGGACCATGGCGAGCTTAGCCAGTGCTTCGCCAAGGGAAATGGTCCGATCGCTTCCGCCAAAGGCATGGAACTACGAGGCCTGAGCCCAGGCGGACGTCTGCTTTCGACCCATTGCGGACATTGCTGCCATCAGGCATGCCACTGAATTAGCGCCTGAGCTCCTTGGAGATGCGAATGGACGTAGATCAGCTCCTGCAACTCGCACGCAAGCTCATCGATGACCTCACCTTCTGCGTGGCAGCCACCCAAGGTGAGGATGGCACCATTAGCGCGCGCGTCATTCAGCCCATGCGTCTCCAAGACAATTGGACGGTGAATGCCATCACCAACCGGAGGTGCAGAAAGGTCCGCGAGATTGAGCGCTCGGGCCGGATGACGCTACTCTACGAGCACGATCAGGACAAAAGCTACGTGTGCTTAGTCGGTCGAGCTGAAATTGTGGAGGACCTGGAACTCAAGCGTTCAATATGGACGCCCGGACACTATCGCTGGAATCCGAAGGGTCCGGAGGACGCGGATACTGTGTTCATGCGACTTATCACCGATCGCATAGAGTTGTGGAGCGCAGTGCACGGCGTCCTGCCACCGCCCGAAGGATATAGCGCCGCCGTCCTTCTTCGCGAGGGCGAAGGTTGGCGCTACTCGGCTACCTAGCTTTTCGAAGCAATGTCCGCTTTCCACCCATTGCGGACATTCAAGGTGCGGCAGGCTAGCGGGTGAGATGGCGCCGAAACCTTCGTAACCTATGTTTCCGGGTGCAACTCTGGGGCGAGGCACCGCATTTTGACGGCATGCCGCGCTACTATTTCAACGTCTATGACGATGCGGTGACCGAGGACGAGGAAGGGAGGGAGCTTCCCGACCTGGCGGCCGTTCGCCGAGCGGCCATTGAAGGGGCGCGATCACTGATAGCGGATCAGGTCCTCAAAGGCCGGCTTTGCCTTCGCTGCCGGATCGAGGTTGAAGACGAAAACCGGTGCCCTGTGCTCACCCTTCCTTTCACGGCCGCGCTCGAGGTCGTCACCTAGTAGATAAGATCATCGCGACTGGTGCTTTGCAGGATCGAGCGACAGGCGCTCGGCGACGGCCTTTTTCACGATCCCCGCGCGTGTGCGCCCAATCTGGAATGCAATGGCCGTAGCAGTTAGCCCTTCGTCGGCAAGCTTTCTAAGCTGCGCGACCTCTTCAGCCGTCCAAGGCGACCCGTTGCGACTGTCATTGCTCATGCCGCACCCGCATCGTTAGGATCTCGCTTTATCCACCAACGGCCGGGTTGGTATGGCGATAATCTATGGCAGCAGAAGATAACATCTTCCTTCTGCGGCCTTGGCTCGAGATTCAAGATCGCTTCGATGTAAGCGTGTGCCCCGGCCTCCCCCAAGGCCGGGGCAGCGACTGCATGGAGTGGGCGGGGTGCGAGTCGCAGACGAAGTATACGACAGAAGAACTGCGGTAACTACGGCATCTTGAGCCTCAGCCTTTACCAATCACGTCCGTTAGTGTCGCATGCCGGAACTTGCCTTCACCGCGCAGGAACTTTGCACGCACCCGCATCTCAGGCTTGAGCCATGCCGCATCACGCTTGCTGCGCATTCATTTGGTTCGTGCACAGATGCGCGGGTTCAGAACTTCGGTTTGGCTTCGAATCCGGTTTATGGGATACGCCGGACCGGATCGCCGTTCTCCTAGTCCCTCCTGCGCGAGCGCCGTTCGCGTCGGCGCTCCCGGCGCTCCATTGCACGTTCGTGTCGAGCGGCGCGAAAGAAGCGATCGGACTTCCTAAGATTCGACTCCCGCGTACCGCGAAGGTGCATCGGACGCTCCTAGACATGGCGAACCACTACGACGAGCAGGCGAAGAAGTTAGGCGCTCCAGGACGAGCTAGAAAAGAATAGGCGGAGCGGCGATCTTATGGCGCTCCCCTTAACCTTCCGGTTACCATGTTCGGTCATTCTCTTCTTAGCCAGGAGGAGAAGGGCCATGTCCGACGCTCAGTTTTACCGCGAGCAGGCGGCCGAGGCGCTGAAGAACGCCGCGTCGTCAAGTCTTCCTAACGTGAA
>JALYGI010000116.1 GCA_030777185.1 Pseudomonadota bacterium | reverse complement strand
TCCTCGTCAACAATGCCGCTCATCAAGACACGTTCAACGACATTGGTGAGATCAGCGACGAGGAGTGGCAGCAGACCTTCGCGACAAACATCCACGCCATGTTCTACATCACCAAGGCTGCGGTGCCGCACATGCAGGCCGGCGGCTCGATCATCAACACCACCTCGATCCAGGCGGACAGCCCGTCCGAGCAGCTGCTGGCCTATGCAAGCACCAAGGGGGCAATCCAGAACTTTACCGGCGGCCTTGCACAGATGTTGGCCGACAGGGGCATCCGGGCCAATTCGGTCGCGCCTGGGCCGATCTGGACGCCGCTCATCCCGGCCACCATGCCGGTCGAAAAGGTGCAGAATTTCGGAAAGCAGGTTCCGATGCAACGGCCGGGACAGCCGAAGGAAGTCGCCCCCGTCTTCGTCATGCTCGCCAGCGACGAAGCCAGCTATGTTTCGGGTGCGAATATCGCTGTGACAGGCGGCAAGCCCATCATCTGAGACCCGCCCGTCGAGGACGGCTTCTCCGCCGTTCGGCGTCCGCCCAACTATTGGCCGCTCTTCAGCTCGCCTGCAAAAGCCGCCATCCGAGTGGACCCGCCGAAGCCGGAGAGTTCCGGCGCCATAAAGCGAACCTTGCGATTGGCGAAGTCGACTGAGACGCGATCGAACAGGCGGAGCGCATCCATGCCAAGGAGCAAAGCGGGTCGATCGGCCAGATCGAGCTGCTTGAACGGATGAACTTCCGCGAAGGCAACCGGCAGATCCTGAATGCGCACTCCACCGAGCCTCACCTGCCTGACCTGCGTATAATCCGCCTGGATCACGCCGCCGGTCACACTGATCAGCTGGATCGGGATTGTGACGCCCATCTTGCGCTTGCTGACAAGCTTCCTGCGCAATGCATCGTTGCCGACCGTGACTTCGGCGCCGGTGTCGAGGATGACGATCAGCTTCTGCCCGTCGAGCGAGGCGTCGACAAGCACCAGGCGGCCGAGGCGGCTACGCGCGCGGACGACGATCTCGTTCGGATCGTCGTCTGGTTCGCGGCTGTTGGAAGGCACGACTGTCATCTTCTTTCGCTGGAAATCGAACGTGATGCGCTGGGATTGGAGGCTGTCGATACCGAGCATGCCCGACGCGCCGATATTCGCAGCCCGGAGCGCGGGCGCATGAATACCGGCCACGCTCTTCCTGCTCACCTGGAGCTTCGGGATAATGACGGTCTCGACATCACCGACGCCGCTCATGCTGTGCATCCGTGCACGGCGGCCCTCGGCAAGCGCCAATTCCCGCGCCAGCTCGGCCGAAATGATGGTCCGCTCGGCTCCGGTGTCGATCAGGAAGTCGTAGGGACCTTTGCCGTCGATGCTGATCGGGACAGTCATCCGGTCGCGCCTGTCGTGCCCGATGCCGACATCAACGGCATCGGCTTCCGGGCCGGCCTTGGTGGCGCCGGGATCGGGAGGCTGCCCGAATATTGGTGAAGAGAGGGCAAGGCTGATGGTAAGAGCGGCCAAACCCATCTTCGAGACGAACCGAAACATCATCTGCGACCTTTCAACGCCCCGCCAGACAGTAGCGGGCCCGCCCTATGTTCGCAATCGATCTGCGGTCCGGCCGCCGGTTCGAGCGTTCAGATCGGCAACATCCCGAAATAGTAGAGTATTGCAACGACCAGGATGAGCAGCGCGATCGCCGCAATCACTCCCGCGCCGCCTCCGCCGCCGCTATCGACCACCACGGTTTCCCGCTCCACCACCCTGTCATGATCACGATCGGCCACAAACGCCTCCGAAATAGTTACAGGGGTGGAACGCTCCGCAGTCATCGGCTGTTCCCGCAGGAAGGATGATCCAACCGAGGGGGAAGTGCGTGGCGACATCAGACCGGCTTGATCTCAACAGCGCAAGCAAGGAAAGGCTCGACCAGCTCGATGAACTCAAAGGTCACGGCCACGAAATCGTCCGCTACCGGGAAGAGCGCGGCGGCTTCACCCACGTGGAGCAATTGGACGAAGTTCCGGGACTCACCGGCAAGGTCGGGCCCGATACGATGAAGCGGCTAAGCGTCGGCGGCCGCTGAGCCGTTCAAAAAGCGTCGGATCCAGCTGCCGACCAGCGGCGCGTCATTCGGCTGGGCGAGCGACGCGATCGCCTCGTCCGGCTCCGGAACCCTGTCGCGCCGCTCCTCGATCAGAGCCCGCGCGAATTCAGGCTCGAACTCGGGATGACATTGAAAGGAAATGGCCGGCTGATCGCCGTAGGCCAAAACTCCGAACAGCGTGAACGGACTTGCGGCAACCACTCGGCTTTGCGGCGGCTGGCGGACGATCTGGTCCTGGTGCGAGACAGGGATGGAAAAGCGATCCACCGGATCCATCCAGGGCGCCGCCTCCCGCACCTCGTAGCGATGGAGGCCGACGCCCCAGCCTTTGTCGGACTTCTCGACGCGGCCGCCAAATGCCTCCGCCATGATCTGGTGTCCGAAACAGATGCCGACCAGCTTGGCCT
>JALYGI010000115.1 GCA_030777185.1 Pseudomonadota bacterium | reverse complement strand
ATCTCGCCCACCCGCGCGATCGCATCCGCATCGGCGGCGAGCAGCGATCCGAATCCGCCGAAATCCTTGATCAGCTTCTTAGCCAATGGCTTGGTGTCGCGCCGGGGGAGCGCGAGCCCGAGCAGATATTCGACAAGCTCATGATCGAGCAGCGCATCCGGGCCGCCCTCGAACAGCCGCTGCCGCAGCCGCGCACGGTGCCCGCTGCCATCGAGAGGGTGATCGGCCATAAGCGTGGATTAATCTTCATCCTGTCCATAGGCAAACAAGCGGCTTGCCGGAAGGTGACGGAAGCGGAACGTTAGTGGCGTAACAAAGGTTTGGACCGGATGTTTTGCGGCGCGCCTCGTGCGGCTTCTCACCTGCTCCCGATAAGAGGCGCATGAGGGAAGGCGACGAACAGCTGGTGGTGAAGCGGCGGAGGCGGCGATCCGGCTGGCGCTGGCTTACCGCCGCCCTGTTGCTGCTCGCTTTGTCGGCCGTTGCGATCGTCTGGCTCTCGCGCATCCGTATCGCGACCGGGTTCGTCGAGCGAGAATTCGCCCGCCGGGGCGTGCAGGCGAGTTATAGCGTGACCCGCATCGGCTTCCGCACGCAGCGGATCGAAAATCTGGTGATCGGAAATCCACGCCGGCCGGATCTCACCGCGCGCTGGGTAGAAGTGGACGTCACATTGGGCTTCCGCCGGATCAGGGCCGATTTCATTCGGGCACGCGGCGTCCGGCTCTCGGGTAGGCTCCAGAACGGCAAGCTGACGCTTGGTGAGGTGGACAAGCTGATGCCGCCGCCGACAGGTAAGCCATTCCGCCTGCCGAACCAGCGGGTCGAGATCTCCGACGCCGCCATCGGCATCGACACGCCGGCGGGGCGGATCGGGCTAGGCATCGAGGGCAGTGGCAATCTGGCCTACAGCTTCGAAGGAAGGATCGCCGCAGTCTCGCCGGCATTGCTGTTCGGCGACAATTGCCGTCTCGATCGGCCCCGCTTCTATGCTGCGGTGCGCACGGAGGAGGAGCAGCCAAGCTTCGAAGGCCCGCTTCGCGTAGAGCGGGTCGTCTGCGGCGGGGTCGAGCTGACGAGGCCAAGTTTCGCCCTCGAAGCCACTGTCAGACCGGGATTCGACCGCGCCCGCGGCAATGCCGGCATCACCATCCCGCAACTCCGCTCAGGGCAGCATGACCTCCGCGCGATCGGGGGACGGGTCACATTCGATGGCGGTGCCGATCAGGTGCGAGGCCGGATGAACTTAACGGCCGCGCGTGCCGGCTTGGGCGAGTATCGGAGCGGCCGAGCCGCGTTGAACGGCCGCTACGCGATCGCTCCAAGGGGCGGCGAAGTTTCCGTCATCGGCGATCTGGCGGCCAGCAATATCTCGGGTCTCCGAAATCTGGCAGCGATCGAGAATGCCCTTGCCGCGGCCGAGGGCACGCCGGTGGAGCCGATAGCGAATAGTCTTGCCGCCGCGTTGAGGCGGGTCGGCCAAAGCTTCGATGCACGCGCGTCCATCCGGGTCGTGAATGCGGGCGGGGCCGGTTCCGCTCGTGTCGAGCGGCTTCGTGCAACCAGCCGGAGCGGCGCCCGCATAACCTTCGGCGGCCGAAGCGGAGTGACCTATTCCTGGCCGGCAGGCGCAGTTCGAATGGATAGCGATTTCGCGCTTTCCGGCGGAGGCTTTCCGATCTCCCGGCTCAGCCTGGCCCAGCCGCGGGCCGGCGCACCGATCAGGGGCGTTGCGCAAGTGGCCCCGATGGCCGCGGCCGGTGCCCGGCTGCAGCTTGGCCGGATCGCATTCACCGCCACGCCGCAGGGGCGCACGCAAATCCAGACCAATGCCACCTTGTCGGGCCCGTTCAACGACGGTCGGGTCGAGGGCCTGGTGCTTCCGATTGAGGGGCGGTTAGGCGGCGGCGGCTTCGCGTTCGGGGAGGCTTGCACGCCCATCAGCTTCCAGTCGCTGCAGGCGGGAGCGCTGCGGCTCGGCCGTACGAGGCTTCCGCTTTGCCCCACCGGCCGGGCGCTTGTCTGGCGCGGGCCGGGCGGCGCGCTCCAGGGGGGTGCTCTCGTCCGCAAACCGCGGCTTGCGGGCACGCTAGGCCGGTCGCCGATCAGCTTTGCCGCAAGCCAGGTTCGCTTCAGCCTTGCCGATCCGGGCTTCTCGGCGAACGGAGTGGGTATACGCCTCGGCCGCCCGGACGCGGTGAACCGGCTCGATCTCGCGAGTCTTTCGGGGCGCTTCAACGCTCGCGGGGTGATTGGAAGCTTCGCCGGCGGCGACGGGAAGCTCGCCGCTGTGCCGCTTCTCCTTGCGGGAGCGCGCGGCGGCTGGAGCGTCCAAGGGGGGGAAGTGGCGGTGAACGGCGCCATGACCGTTTCGGACGTGAACGTTCCGCCGCGTTTCTTTCCGCTGCTGACCAACGACTTCCGCCTGACGCTGGACAATAATCAGATCGTCGCCACCGGGTGGCTGCTCGATCCGGAGAACGGCACGCGCGTCACGCTGGCCAACATCCGCCACGACCTGCGCAGCGGCCGCGGCAATGCCGTTCTGGATGTTCCCGGAATCCGCTTCGACGACAATTATCAGCCCGAAGAGCTGACCCGCCTCACGACCGGGGTGGTCGCGCTGGTGAACGGCGTGCTGAAAGGGAGCGGGCAGATTCGCTGGGGCCCGGAAGGCACGACCAGCACAGGCAGTTTCTCCACTCAGGACATGAACCTTGCCGCCGCCTTTGGGCCGATCGAGGGCCTTTCCACCACGATCAACTTCACGGACCTGCTCGGCCTCACCACCGCTCCCGGCCAGCTTGCCGATGTCGGCGTGATCCGCACCGGAATCGATGTGTTCGACGGCAACCTGAGATACCAGCTTCTTCCCGGGCAGAGGGTGCGGGTCGAGGCCGGACGCTGGCCCTTTGCGGGCGGCGAGCTCGTGCTTGAGGAGACGATCCTCGACTTCAGCCGGCCTTCGACCAAGCGGCTCGTCTTCCGCGTCGCCGGCCTCGATGCGGCGCGCTTCATCTCGCAAATGGAGTTCAGCAATATCACCGCGACGGGCACCTTCGATGGCACCATCCCGATGGAATTCGACCAGGCGGGCGGTCGGATCGTCGGCGGCAGGCTCGTCGCGCGTCCGGAGGGCGGCACCCTGTCCTATATCGGGGAGCTCACCGACAAGCAGCTTGGCGCCTACGGCAAGCTCGCCTTCGATGCGCTGAAGTCGCTGCGGTACAGCAAGCTTACCATCAACCTCAACGGCGATCTTGCCGGCGAGTTCGTTGCCGGGATCGAGCTCGACGGCATCGCCCGCGATCCCGCGCTGACGAGCGTCTGGGCCGGCGGCGGCATCAGCGGCATGGTCGCCCGCCGAGCGTTCGGCCAGCTCGCCAAGATCCCCTTCGAGTTCAACATCACCATCCGCGGTCCCTTCCGCGCGCTGATCGCCACCGCGCGCTCGCTGGAGGATCCCTCGAACCTTATCCAGTCGGCGCTTCCGGCCGAGCTTCGGAAGCAGCCCGCCCTCCAGACAGTTGTTCAGCCTCAGGAAAGCGAGATTGTGAGATGAAGTTTGCGATATTGACGAGACTCCGCCTCGGCCTGGCCGCGGCGGCGATCGCGACGCTTCCCGGGTGCGTGCAGGTTGCAGCGCCCAACAAGCCGATCGAGATCAACCTCAACATCAATATCAGGCAAGAGGTTGTTGTGCGTCTTCAGGAAGATGTACGTGACCTGATCAAGAAGAATCCGGGAGTGTTTTGACCATGAACCGCCAAATGAAACTGATCCTCGCCGCCGGTATCGGCCTTGCGGCAGTGGTTGGCGGCACAGGTGTCGCTTATGCGATGTTTCAGGACGCGTCCGCTGAGCTCCGCGCCACCGGCAAGGTTGGGGAGCAGGCGGACGGCTATCTCGGCGTGGTCGGCTCGGCCGACGCGTCGCTCCGCGCCCAGGTGGATGCGATCAATATCAAGCGGCGCGCTTATTATACGGATCTTGCCGGCAAACGCGGCGCCAAGATCGAGGAGGTCGCCGCCGCCACCGCTTGCGAGATTTTTGCGAGCCGTGTCGGCCCGGGCCAATATTACCGTTTGGCTGATGGTGTCTGGCGCCAGCGTGAGGGCAATGCTCCGGTTCCGCGGCCGAGCTATTGCGGCTGAAGCTTCAAGCCTTTTCCCTACCACGACAGCCGCGTTGACGTTGACGTGAACGTCAAGTAGCAGGCCGTCCATGCCTCGCTCGGCTTTGCATTCCGATTTCCGCCACGCGGACAGCAGCACGCAGACCTACTCGATCACCGATTTGTGCGAGGAGTTCGGCGTAACCGCGCGCGCGCTTCGCTTCTACGAGGATGAGGGGCTGATCTCGCCCAGCCGGCAAGGTCTTTCGCGCATCTATTCGTGGCGGGACCGGGCGCGGCTGGCCTGGATTCTTCGCGGCAAGCGAGTCGGCTTCAGCCTTGCCGACATTCGCGAGATGATCGACCTTTACGATATCGGCGACGGCCGCGCCTCACAGCGTCGCTTCACCTTGCACAAGTGCCAGGAGCGGATCGATCAATTGAAGAAGCAGCAGGTCGACATTGAGGCAACCATCGCCGAGCTGCAGGAATTCGTTGATGTGCTTGCCAAGCGCGAAGCCGCCGCCGCGAACTAAGGGTCCAGACCCTAATCCCAGGAGCCTTTGAATGCCCAGCTACACCGCCCCTATCCGCGAGACGCGCTTCATCTTCGATCACGTTCTCGAGCTCGAGCGCTACTCGAACATTGCCGGCTTCGAAAATGCCACGCCGGACATGATCGACGCGATCCTCGGCGAAGGCGGGCGTTTTTGCGAGGAGGTGCTCCAGCCGTTGAACCGTGTGGGGGATGAAGCGGGCTGCGTTCGCAATGAGGACGGCTCCGTCACCACTCCGCCGGGCTTCAAGGAGGCTTGGGACCAGTTTGTCGCCGGCGGCTGGACGACCCTTTCAGCGCCTGAGGAATATGGCGGGCAGGGGCTTCCTACCGTCGTCTCGACCGCAATGGCGGAATATCTCTGCTCGGCCAATCATTCGTTCGAAATGTATAACGGCCTTACCCAGGGGGCGATCGCCTCGATCCTGGTCAAGGGGTCGGACGAGCAGAAGACGGCTTATCTCCCTCATATGGTCTCCGGCCGCTGGACCGGCACCATGAACCTCACCGAGCCGCATTGCGGGACCGATCTCGGCCTAATCCGCACCAAGGCGGAGCCGCAGGGCGACGGCAGCTACAAGATCAGCGGCACCAAGATCTTCATTTCGTCGGGGGAGCATGATCTGGCGGAAAACATCATCCACCTCGTCCTCGCTAAGATCGCCGGCGCGCCCGACAATGTGAAGGGCATCTCGCTCTTCATCGTGCCCAAATTCCTGGTGGATGCGGACGGCTCGCTTGGCGCCCGAAACAGCCTTCAGTGCGGCTCGATCGAGCACAAGATGGGCATTCACGGCAACTCGACCTGTGTCATGAATTATGACGGCGCCACCGGCTATCTTGTCGGTGAGCGGGAAAAGGGCCTTGCCGCGATGTTCATCATGATGAACGCGGCGCGGCTCGGCGTCGGCCTGCAGGGCCTGGCGCAGGCCGAGGTGGCCTACCAGAATGCCGTTCAGTACGCCAAGGACCGGCGGCAGGGCAGGGCGCTTGTTCCCGACCTCCGCGATCCCGAGGCCAGGGCCGACACGCTCTTCGTCCACCCCGATGTGCGCAGGATGCTGATGGAGGCCAAAGCGTATAACGAGGCTTCCCGCGCGCTGGTTCTCTGGGGCGCCCTCCAAGTCGATCTCGCCCGCCAGGCGCCCGACGAGGCGGAGCGGGAGGCGGCGATGGACATCATCTCGCTGCTGACGCCCGTCATCAAAGGCTATCTGACCGACAAGGGCTTCGAGGTCGCGGTCAATGCCCAGCAGGTTTATGGCGGCCACGGCTATATCCGCGAATGGGGCATGGATCAGTTCGTCCGGGATGCCCGCATCGCCCAGATCTACGAGGGCACCAACGGCGTCCAGGCTATGGACCTGGTCGGCCGTAAGCTCGCCCAGAATGGCGGCCGCGCAGTCCAGGCGTTCTTCAAGCTCGTCGGAGAAGAAGCGGCGGCGGCCAAAGGCGAGGAGCAGGTCACTACGCTTGCTTCAGCGCTGGAAAAAGCCAATGGCGAACTCCAGCAGGCGACCATGTGGTTCATGGCGAACGGAATGGCCAATCCGAACCATGTCGGCGCCGGCGCTTATCACTACATGCATCTGATGGGGATCGTTTCGCTTGGGCTGATGTGGCTGCGCATGGCCCGGGCAAGCGCAGCTGTGCTCGCGAATGGCGCCGAAGATCGCGGGTTCCACGAAGCCAAGCTCGTCACCGCCCGTTTCTTTGCCGAGCGCATCATTCCCGAGGCGGGAGCGCTGCGCCGCAAGATCGAGGCGGGCGCAGACACGGTGATGGCACTTCCGGTTGAAGCGTTCTGAGAGTCTGTTGGAAATGCGCTCATGAGCGCATTTCTCGGTCTCGGCACCAGCCCACTCCCCCACCCAGCTTCCCGATGTAAT
>JALYGI010000114.1 GCA_030777185.1 Pseudomonadota bacterium | reverse complement strand
GAGATCGTCGAGCGGGTCGATCCGCATGTGGGCTTGCTTCATCGCGGCACCGAGAAGTTCTGCGAGTACAAGACCTACATCCAGTCGATCCCCTATATGGACCGGCTCGATTACGTGTCGCCGATGTGCATGGAGCATAGCTACGTGCTCGCGATCGAGAAGCTTCTCGATCTGGAAGTGCCGATCCGGGCGCAGTATCTTCGTACCTTCTTCGCCGAGCTGACGCGGATCAAGAACCACCTCCTCAATATCGGCAGTCACGTCATGGACGTCGGCGCGATGACTCCGAACCTGTGGCTGTTCGAGCTGCGCGAAGACATCATGAACTTCTACGAGCGGGCCTCCGGAGCGCGGATGCACGCCAATTATTTCCGTCCGGGCGGCGTCCATCAGGACGTGCCGCTGAAGCTTCTGACCGACATCGCCGACTGGCTCGACAAACGCTTCTTCGGGCTGTTCGAGGACGCGATCAGCCTCGTTGCGGACAATCGAATCTTCAAGCAGCGCAACGTCGATATCGGCACCGTCTCCAAGGAAGACGCGATCGCCTGGGGCTTCTCAGGGCCGATGATCCGGGCTTCGGGCATTCCCTGGGACATCCGCAAGTCGCAGCCCTACGACGTCTACGACCGCATGGACTTCGACATTCCGGTCGGAACCAAGGGCGATTGCTACGATCGGATGATGGTCCGCGTCGAGGAAGTCAGGCAATCCGCGCGGATCATGCGTCAGTGCCTGGGCGAGATGCCGGAAGGGCCTGTCGCCTCGCTCGACCGGAAGGTGGTGCCGCCCAAGCGCGCCGAGATGAAGCAGTCGATGGAAGCTTTGATCCATCACTTCAAGCTCTACACCGAAGGCTTCCACGTGCCCGCCGGCGAAGTCTATGTCGCGACCGAGAGCCCGAAGGGCGAGTTCGGCATCTACATCGTTTCGGACGGCACCAATAAGCCCTATCGGGTGAAGATTCGCCCGACGGGCTTCAGCCATCTTCAGGCGATGGACTTCATGTCCAAAGGCCACATGCTTGCGGACGCGACGGCGATCCTTGGTGCGATGGACATCGTCTTCGGGGAGGTGGACCGGTGAGCGTGCTGGCGCCCGTCAACCTCGCCGAAAAGTTCGCCTCCTTTTCGGATCATTGGAATCCGAGGATCGTCGGCCGCTATAACGGCAACGAAATCCGCATCGCCAAGGTGGCGGGCGAGTTCACCTGGCACAGCCATTCCGAGACGGACGAATTGTTCTTCGTCCTTTCGGGGGATTTCGCGATCGAATTTCGCGACGGCCTTCGCCGGCTCGCGCCGGGCGAGCTGATCGTCGTACCCCGCGGCACTGAGCATCGCCCAATTGCCAATGGCGAGTGCCAGATCCTGATGCTTGACCGTGAGGGTGAGCCGAATACCGGTGAAACTCCCTCCGACTATACGCGCGCAAGTCTCGAGATGATCTGATGGCTGACATTCTTCCCACCAGCATCGACATGGACGAGGTCCGCGCCCGTTGGGGCGGGTTCGCGTTCACGCCCGAGAATGAGGAACAGGCGCGAACGATCATTGGGCGCTACCCGCCCGGCCGCCAGCAGAGCGCGATCATTCCGCTGCTCGATATGGCCCAGCGTCAGGTCGGGGCCGAGACCGGCACCCAAGGCTGGCTGCCGGTTCCCGTGGTGGAATATGTCGCCAAATATCTCGACATGCCCTACATCCGAGCGCTCGAAGTCTCGACCTTCTACACGATGTTCAACCAGGCGCCTGTGGGCCGCTACCATGTGCAGGTCTGCGGCACGACGCCCTGTATGCTGCGCGGTTCGGAAGACCTGTTCGACGCCTGCTATGCCAAGGGCCTGAAGAAGGGCGGCACCTCGCCCGACGGTCTGTTCACGCTTGCCGAAGTGGAATGCCTCGGCGCCTGCGCCAATGCGCCGATGGTCCAGATCAACGACGACAATTATGAGGATCTGACCTTCGATACCATGACGGCCGTCCTCGAGGCTCTTCAGCGTGGGCAAACGCCGAAGCCAGGGCCGCAAGTCGAGCGCCAGACCAGCGCGCCGCAAGGCGGGCCGACCACGCTCGTCGAAATGGTCAGCGAGAATCACGATTATAGGGAGCAGTGGAAGTGACCCTTTACGCGCGCTTTGCCCAAACCCAGCTCGGTTCGTCCGCTCTGTTCGGCGGAAGCTTCTTCGCCGTGACGCTCGCCTCGGAAGGCCTCGCCGAGGCCGCCGCCGCTGGCCTGCTTGCCGCGGCGTCATGGTTCGCGGTCGTGCCCGTCCTACGGCGCCTCATTGGAGCGACTGCCGGTGCTCGCTGACAAGGATCGCATCTTCACCAACGTCTACGGCTACCAGGATTGGGGGCTGAAAGGGGCGCAGGCGCGCGGCGACTGGGACAATACCAAGGCGCTGATGGCGGTCGGGCAGGATGCGATCATTGACGAGATCAAGAATTCCGGCCTTCGCGGACGCGGCGGCGCCGGCTTTCCGACCGGCATGAAGTGGAGCTTCATGCCCAAGGAGCCGAAGCCGGGAAAGCCGAACTTCCTCGTCATCAACGCCGACGAATCCGAGCCGGGGAGCTGCAAGGACCGCGAGATCATCCGCCACGATCCGCACAAGCTGATCGAAGGTGCCCTGATCGCCGGCTTCGCAATGCGGGCGCGGGCCGGCTACATCTATATCCGCGGCGAATTCATCCGGGAGGCGGAGACGCTCTTTGCCGCTGTTCAGCAGGCCTATGATGCGGGCCTGCTCGGCAAGAACGCGGCCGGCTCAGGCTATGACTTCGATCTTTTCGTCCATCGCGGCGCCGGCGCCTATATCTGCGGCGAGGAAACGGCGATGCTCAACAGCCTGGAAGGCAAGAAGGGCTTCCCGCGCCTGAAGCCGCCTTTCCCGGCAGGCGCGGGCCTCTACGGCTGCCCGACCACAGTCAACAACGTCGAGTCGATCGCCGTCGTGCCGACGATCCTTCGCCGCGGCGCTGCCTGGTTCAAGAGCTTCGGCCGCGAGAAGAATGAGGGCACCAAGCTCTTTCAGATCTCGGGCCATGTGAACAAGCCGTGCGTGGTCGAGGAGGCCATGTCGATCCCGTTCCGCGAGCTGATCGACCGCCATGCCGGCGGCATTCGCGGCGGCTGGGACAATCTGCTGGCGGTCATTCCCGGCGGGTCCTCGGTTCCGCTCGTCCCTGCGGCGCAGATCATGGACGCGCCGATGGACTTTGACGGGCTTCGCGATCTTGGATCCGGCCTTGGCACGGCCGCCGTCATCGTGATGGACAAATCGACCGACATCGTGAAGGCGATCAGCCGCATCTCCTATTTCTACAAGCATGAGAGCTGCGGCCAATGCACGCCGTGCCGCGAAGGCACCGGCTGGATGTGGCGCGTCATGGAGCGCCTGCGTGAAGGCAATGCCGAAACGCATGAGATCGACCTTCTCTGGGACGTCACCAAGCAAGTCGAAGGCCACACCATCTGCGCGCTCGGCGACGCGGCCGCCTGGCCGATCCAGGGCCTCATCCGCCACTTCCGGCCCGAGATCGAGCGCCGGATCATCGAGAAGCAGGGCCAGCAGCTGGAGGCGGCGGAATGAAAGCTATCACAGCGGCCGCCGTCGTCGCCTCGCTATCTATGATTCCGGGTGCTCCGGTGGAGGCAAAGGTTGGCGACCGCGCGTGGTCCCAGTGCGTGTGGAGCCAAGCCCCGTCTTCGGCCGAGGCATGGTTGTCTATGCCGGTGCCGAGCTGGCGATCCGCTTACACCGAAGCCAATGTACTACTCGGGCATAGGCTCATCTCCTTATGCGACGCGGCGGTCGCCAATCCGATGCGCCCAAACCGGATGCCGAATTGGAAAAACATCGCTTCGGCTTTGCGGCAGGGAAAGCCGAAGACGCAGGCTCCCGCACCTCAAAGTGGATCAGCAGAGGTTCTGCTGTGCCAATCCGCGCTCCGGAAGGACGGTCGCTCGTTCACCCATCTCTACGAGATTGTGCGTCGTCAGGCGGGGAGCGAGACGACCTCGTTCCAACAATATTATACCGAGGCTGAGGGCCAAGCTCTTAAATTGCCGCAAGACCTCAGGACGGTGCCGCAGAATGCGTCCGAAGTTGTGCGCACCTGTAAGGTGATCGGGCCAAGAGGTGAACTGACCGATGCCTAAGGTCAAAGTCGACGGCGTCGAAGTTGAGGTTCCGCAGGGCGCAACCGTGCTCCAGGCGTGCGAGCTGGCGGGCAAGGAAATTCCTCGTTTCTGCTACCATGAGCGGCTGACCATCGCCGGCAATTGCCGGATGTGCCTTGTCGAGGTGAAGCCGGGGCCGCCCAAGCCCCAGGCCAGCTGCGCGCTTCCAGCCGCGGAAAATCAGGAGATCATCACCAATTCCCTGACCGTAAAAAAGGCGCGGGAAGGGGTGATGGAGTTCCTGCTGATCAACCACCCGCTCGATTGCCCGATCTGCGATCAGGGCGGCGAGTGCGACCTCCAGGACCAGGCCATGGCCTATGGCCGCGGCCACAATCGGTTCGAAGAGAATAAGCGCGCCGTCACCGACAAATATATGGGTCCCGTGGTCAAAACGATCATGACCCGCTGCATCCACTGCACGCGCTGCGTCCGCTTTGCCGAAGAGGTGGCGGGCGTCGAGGAGATCGGGGCGATCAACCGCGGCGAGAATATGGAGATCACCTCCTATCTCGAAGGCGCGGTGACGTCCGAGCTTTCCGGCAACGTCGTCGATCTCTGCCCTGTCGGCGCGCTCGTTTCAAAGCCCTACAGCTTCGAGGCCCGGCCCTGGGAGCTCCGCAAGATCCCCGGCATCGACGTGATGGACGCGGTCGGCTCCAACATCCGCATCGACGCCCGCCAGCGCGAGGTGATGCGCGCCCTGCCGCGGATCAACGAAGACGTGAATGAGGAGTGGATCAGCGACAAGACCCGGCACGCAGTGGACGGCCTTCTCCGCCGCCGCCTCGACCGGCCGTGGATCCGCCGTGAGGGGAAGCTCCAGCCGGCGAGCTGGCAGGAAGCGTTCGAGCTGATCGCGGAGCGGATGCGCGGCGCGGCGGGCGGTGAGGTGGCCGCCATAGCCGGCGACCTTCAGGACCTGGAATCCATCTTCGCCATGCAGGCGCTGCTGCGGTCCTACGGCTCCACCTTGCACGAATGCCGGCAGGACGGCGCGAGATTCAGCGTCTCGAGCCCTGCCGCCTACCGCTTCAACTCGACCATCGCCGGTATCGAGAGCGCGCCCGCAATCCTCCTCGTCGGCACGAACCCCCGCTGGGAAGCGCCGCTCGTCAACACGCGCATCCGCAAGGCGGTGAAAGCCGGCGCCCGTGTCTTCCACATCGGGCCGGAGATCGATCTTACCTATCCGGTCACGCACCTCGGCACGGACCTTTCGCTGCTTGGAAACCTCCCAGCGGAAGTCAGCGATGCATTCCAAGGCAAGGAAAATGCTGCGCTTGTTGTCGGCATGGGCGCACTCGTTCACGACGGCGCCTACGAAGCCGCACGCGCTGCAGCAGCGGCGCTTGGGGCGACCTTCAACCTCCTGCACATTGCGGCCTCGCGCGTGGGTGCGCTGGACCTCGGCTTCGTCACTGAAGGCGGGGTGGAAGCCATCCGGTCGCGGGCAGGGGCCTTGCGCGCCTTGTTCCTGCTTGGCGTAGACGAGACCGATCTTTCCGCCTTCGCCGACACCTTCACCATCTATATCGGCACGCACGGTGATGCCGGAGTGAAGGTGGCCGACGTGATCCTTCCCGCCGCCGCTTACACCGAAAAGCACGGCACCTATGTGAACCTGGAGGGCAGGGTGCAGCTCTCCGAAAAGGCAGTGGATGCTCCGGGCGAAGCGCGCGAAGATTGGACGATCCTCCGCGCCCTGTCCGACATCCTCGGCCGCACGCTTCCCTTCGACGATCTCTCGCAGCTCCGCGCCGCAATTGCGGCCGAGAAGCCGCACCTCACCGTGACCGGCCTCACGCAATTCGAGCCGCTCGCCGCGCCTGAAGGTCCGGCGCCGTCGGTCAGCGGCGAGATCATCTATCCGATCGACGACTTCTACCTCACCAATCCAATCGCCCGTTCCTCGCCGACGCTGCAGCGTTGCTCGGCCGAGATCCTCCACGGGCAAAGCTTCGCAGAGGCTGCCGAATGACTGAATGGTTCCAGGGGACGCTCGGCTACGGCTTCGGCTGGTTCACCGCGACCCTCATCCTCATTCTGATGATCGCGCTGCCGCTGATGCTCGCGGTGGCGATGATCATCTACGCCGACCGCAAGATCTGGGCGGCCATGGCGCTTCGGCGCGGGCCGAATGTGGTGGGGCCCTTCGGTCTTCTCCAGAGCTTCGCCGACGGCCTCAAGGT
>JALYGI010000113.1 GCA_030777185.1 Pseudomonadota bacterium | reverse complement strand
CTATTGCGGAGTCGAGGTGCGCGCTTCCTGGCCGTCGCCTTCGGGCACGGCGAGGATGGTCTGGGTCGTGGCGCCCTTGTCGACCACAGTAGTTCGGGGATCGCCAACGATCGAGCGGGCGCCCGGGGCGGCGGAGCCGGCGTTGGACTGCTGGAGGATCTGCTGCTCGGCAGCGCTGCGCGGAGCGGGACCGCCGAACAGGGCCTGGAGCGCCTGTGTGCGCGAATCGGTCGCTGGGGCAGCCTCGCCGGGACGCGGCGGCGTCAGCGCGAAATCGGGCGGCACGACCAAGGGCGCGTTGCGCGCCACGGCGAACTCGTCCGGCGAGTTGCGGCCGCCCAAGCCTCCGGAGGCGCAGCCCGCCAGGAGCAGGGTCGAGGCCGACGCGGCCAGGGCCAGGTTCACGATACGCATGGTCATACTTCCTTCCGAGGAGGCTTCGGGTCGCGCGTCAGCAGCGCCCGGAACAGCAGCAGCAGCACGCCGATGGTAATGGCAGCGTCGCCGACATTGAAGATCAAAAATGGACGCCACTCGCCGAAGTGCAAGTCGGCGAAGTCGACGACATAGCCGAAGCGGATGCGATCGAGGATATTGCCGAACGCTCCGCCAAGCACGAAGCCCAGCGCTATGGCATCGTCGCGGCGCTTCTCGCGCCAAAGCCAGATCACCACGCCGATCGAGATTGCGGCGGTGAGCGCGACCAGCATCCAGCGCCCTACTTCGCTGTCTGCGGTGAGGAAGCCCATCGATACGCCCCTATTCTCGACCCAGCGAAGGTCGAAGAAATTGAGGAGCCGGATCTCGCCGCGAGTCTGGAGCTCGAGCGGATAGGTGACGACCCACTTTGTGAGCTGATCGAGGAGGAAGATGATTGCGGCAAGGCCGAAGCCGAGCGCGCGGTGGTTGGTCCCGTCACTTCCCCGAACACGGGGCTTGGTCTTGTTCCCTCGGCCGGACTGAGGGGTAGAGGCTTCAACGTCCATTCACGACCCCATCGCAGCGGGCGCAGAGCGCGCCGTCTTCTTCGACCTCCGGCAAATAGCGCCAGCAGCGGCCGCATTTGTCGCGTTCCGTACGCGCGATGGCAATCGCGTCGGCATCGCCCTGATCGGCGTGGAGTTCCGAAACGATGCAGATTTCGCTGAAATCCACCGAGGAAATTGCATTTGCCGCAGCTTCTTCCGCCAATGTGAGGCTTACCTTCGCCTCGAGGCTCGATCCGATCACCTTGTTCCGGCGCAAGGGCTCGATGGCTTCAGTGACGCGGGTGCGCACGGCCCGGATCGCCTCCCAGGTCGCAGCGAGGCTTTTATCATGCCAGCCGGCGTCGACCTCGGGCCAGGTCTGGAGGTGGACCGAGCCCGCCTCCGGATTGCGGCTCTGCCACACTTCTTCGGCGGTGAAGCAAAGGACCGGGCTCACCCAGCGCACCAAGGCCTCGAAGACGGTGTCGAGCACGGTCCGGTAGGCACGCCGCTTGGGCGAGCTCGGCGCGTCGCAATAGAGGCTGTCCTTGCGGATATCGAAGAAGAAGGCGGAAAGATCGTCGTTGGCGAAGGCGGTGATCGCACGCGTGTAGCGGTTGAATTCGAAGCCTTCGGCCGCCGCGCGGAGCTCGGCGTCGAGCTCGGCGAGGCGGTGGAGCACCCAGCGCTCGAGCTCCGGCATGTCGGAGACGGGCACGCGTTCCTCGCTCGTGAAGTCGCCGAGGGCGCCGAGCAGATAGCGGAAGGTGTTGCGCAGCTTGCGATAGGCATCGGAGGTGCCGGCGAGGACTTCCTTGCCGATGCGCACGTCCTCGAAATAGTCGGTCGAGGCGACCCACATGCGCAGGATGTCGGCGCCATTGTCGCGGATGATGGCGAGCGGATCGATGACGTTGCCGACCGATTTGGACATCTTTCGGCCCTGGCCGTCGAGCGCGAAGCCGTGGGTCAGCACCGCCTCGTACGGCGCGCGACCGCGCGTGCCGGCGCTTTCGAGGAGCGAGGACTGGAACCAGCCGCGATGCTGGTCGGAGCCTTCGACATAGAGAGTGGCGCGGACATCCTCGCCATAGCGCGCCTCGACCACGTAGGAGTGGGTGGAGCCGGAATCGAACCAGACATCGAGGATGTCCATGACCGGCTCATAATCTTCGAGGCTGTAGCCGTTGCCGAGCAGCGCCTGGTGATCGGCCTTGAACCAGGCATCGGCGCCGCCTTCATGAAAGGCGCGGATGATGCGGGAATTGACCACCGGGTCCTTGAGATATTCGCCCGATTTGCGGTGGACGAAGAGCGCGATCGGCACGCCCCAGGCGCGCTGGCGGCTGATCACCCAGTCCGGGCGCCCCTCGACCATCGAGCGGATGCGGTTCTTCGAGCGGGCGGGGACCCAGCGCGTCTCCTCGATGGCGCGGAGAGCGGTGCCGCGAAGCGTGGAAAGCCCCTCCCCCACAAGGGGGGAGGGGTCCCGCTCGCCTTCGGCTCCCGCGGCAGTCTTGTCTGCTCCGGTCCCCGGCTCGCCTGGCGAGCCGATCTCCGCGCTACGGCCTGCCCCCGGCAGGCCGCTGTTCGCGCTTCGATCCATCGGGATGAACCACTGAGGGGTGCAGCGGAAGATGATCTTGGCCTTCGACCGCCAGCTGTGCGGATAGGAGTGGCGGAAGTCGGCGCTGGCGGCGAGAAGCCCGCCCGCTTCGCGCAGGTCCGAGCAGATCGGCCCGTCGGGCGCGTTGAACTTCGGGTTGATGACCGAACCCTGGCCACCGAGCCACTCCCAATCCTCGCGGTAGCGGCCGTCGTCGGTGACCGCAAAGACGGGATCGATGCCGTGGGCCTTGCACAGCAGGAAGTCGTCCTCGCCATGGTCCGGCGACATGTGGACGAGGCCGGTGCCCTGGTCGGTGGTGACGAAATCGCCGGGCAGGAACGGGCGGGGCTTTGCATAGAAGCCGCCGAGATGGTGCATCGGGTGCTGGACGACGGTGCCGGCCAGATCAGAGCCCTTCAGCCGTGTGGCCACCAGGAAGGATGCATTCGTGGTTTCGGCCGCTCGCTGCTCGAACGAGTGACGGAGCTGATCAGCCACGAGATATCTCGCGGCAGCCGGGTGATCGGCGTCGGCCTGCTGGACCAGCAGTACGTACTCCACGTCGGGCCCATAGGCGATCGCCTGGTTCACCGGGATCGTCCACGGCGTGGTGGTCCAGACCACGGCGTGAGCGCCGACCAGCTCGGGGATCGGGCTCTCGACGATCTCGAAGCTCACATCGATTTGCGTGGAGGTGATCTCCTCATATTCGACCTCGGCCTCGGCCAAGGCAGTCTTCTCGACCGGCGACCACATGACCGGCTTGGCGCCGCGATAGAGCTGGCCGCTTTCGGCGAATTTCAGCAGCTCCTCGACGATCTT
>JALYGI010000112.1 GCA_030777185.1 Pseudomonadota bacterium | reverse complement strand
AGCGTGCTGCAGGCGGCAGCCCGCAGAATCGAACGCATCGTTGAAACGGACAATAAGGCGCGGTTCCTCGCGCGCATGGCCGGCGCGCAATTCGCAGTGGCGCTGGCGGCGCCGACCAGCCTCAGCGAGGGCCGCTTCCTCGCAGGTCAGCTGGTGGAAGCGATTGGAAAGCCCTTTATGTCGGGCGACCATGTCATCACGCTCGGCAGCCGGGTGGGGGTCGCCGCGTCGGCTCCTGAAGACGACGCGGCGAGCCTGCTGCGACGCGCGAGCGCCGCGCTTGCTGATGCCAAGGCGGCTGAGGCCGCGCCGATTCGAGTGCTCGATTCGGGCGCGCAGAGCGACAGCGTCCGCGGCGACCAGCTCGAGGTCGATCTTCGCCGCGCGCTCGACCAGGACGAAATCGAAATCCTGTTCCAGCCCCAGGTCTCGGTCACGACCGGCAGAATCGAGGGCGCCGAAGCGCTGGCCCGCTGGCGCCATCCGACCTTCGGCGAGCTTGGCGCGGCAACCCTGTTCAACGTGGCCGAGCGGTCCGATTATATGGTCCAGCTCTCCGATCATGTGCAGCGCAAGGCGGTGATCGCGGCCGCCGAATGGCCGGATGTGCTCTCCGGGCTGCGCCTGTCGGTGAACATCACGGCGGCCGACATCGTCCGGCCGGGTTTCGCCTCGCAGTTCATCGAGCTCGTCGACAGCAGCCACTTCGATCCCAAACGCCTGACCGTCGAGGTGACGGAGAGCGGCCTCATCGAGGATCTCAACGCCGCCGCCTATCTCCTCGCCAATCTGAGGGAAGGGGGCCTCCGCGTCGCGATCGACGATTTCGGCACCGGCTATTCCAGCCTTGCTTATCTGAAGGCGCTGCCGCTCGATTACCTCAAAATCGACAAGCGTCTCTGCGAGGACATTACCGGCTCCACGCGAGACCGGGTCGTGGTCCGCAGCGTCATCGACATGGCCCGCTCGCTTGGGCTCGGCGTCATTGCCGAAGGGGTCGAGACGGAAGAGCAGCTTGGCCTTCTCGCGCAGGAAGGATGCAACCTCTACCAGGGATTCCTCTGCTCCCAGCCGATCGACAGCGCCGCTCTTGCGGCATTGGTGACGGCCGGGCGCGCATAGCGACGAAGCCGAACGGCGGCATCAGACGGGTCGCCTTATTCCCGGTAGAACCTTATCTCCGCCATCTTCGTTCAAGCCTGAACAATGGCGGCATGAACTGCACGGAGGTTACGCGTGGAACTCTACGATCTTTGGGAACGGGCCTTGGGGGTCGGTCTGGAGGCGAAAGATCTCAGCGCTGCACAGATGGCCGCTCGCGCCGCGCTGATTTACGTGGTGACGCTGGCTTTCATTCGCTTGGCGAAGAAAAGGTTTCTCGCCGGTGCCAGTGCGTTCGACGTTGTGGTCGGGATCATCATCGGCTCGATCGCAAGCCGAACGATCACGGGAAACGCCCCATTGTTTCCCTCGATGGCAGCCGTAGCCGCGATCGTCGCGATGCACTGGCTGTTCTCGGCATTGGCTGTGCGCTCCCACGGCTTCGGTAAGCTGATCAAGGGCAGCAGCAGTCTGCTGGTCCAGGCCGGGCAGGCCGATGAGGAAAATCTTCGTAGGGCCCACATGTCGCAGCGAGATTTGGAAGAGGCACTTCGGCAGCAGGGCGTCAAAGACGTTCAACAGGTGGAGGAGGCGCGTCTCGAGCGCGATGGCTCGATCAGCGTGATCGAGAGATAGCAGGCCTCATTCGCCCCGGCTGTACAGCCCCACGTCGCGCAGTGCCGACAATGTCGCCTTTTCGTCGCCCTCAAGCACCGAGAGGCTGCCGTCGGTTTCCAGCACGATGGCCTCGATCTTTTCCAGATCGGATATGCCCCTTGTTCGCGCGGCGAACAATATCCCAGCCTCGGTCAAGCCTTGCTTGCGGATGCTCTCCTCCAACAATTTTCCCTTGTGCAGCAGCAGAACGGGTTCGCCCTTAAGGAGCTTGTGCAGGTATCGCCCGCGCATTCCGAGCCAGGTCACGGCGAGCTGAAGCGCGACGAGCAGCAGGATGGCGAGCACGCCCTCGGCCAAACTGACATCATTGGTGATGAGAATGTTCGCGAGCAGCGATCCGATCGAGACTGAAACGGTGACGTCGAATGCGTTCAACCTGGACAGGGCGCGGTGCCCCGTCAGCCGCAGGGCAAAGAGCAAAATGGCATAAGCACTGGTTCCCACCAGCACCATCCGGAGGAGCTGGTCCCAGCCATCAAACAGCATGTTCGAACTCCATGGCCGCCAGCGGATCCAGGATCAACCCACAGGGCGCCGCCCGGTTCAGGTCGCTGTTCCTTTTTTTCAGCCGGTTAGAAGCTGCGATGGTGCCCTGCTTTGCTGCCAGGGGCGGAAGCGCAGGGCATGCCCGTACGGGCTACCGGAGCTGTCCACCGACTGGGCGAGCTGCTATGCGTGTGCCGGTGGCGGACGTGCGATGAGCGGCGGCGACAATCTGAGCGGCCTTTGGATGGGCAGCTTCTCATATCCCAGCGGCTTGGGACCGACGACGCCCTTTCTCGCCTCTCTGACCGACAATGGCGGGAGCCTCAGCGGCACCGTCGTCGAGCCCAACACCGTCGGCCATTCAAGCGACCAGCTCGGGGCGGTGATTTCGGGCAGCAGGGCAGGCGCCTCGGTGGACTTCACCAAGATGTATGACGGCGAGAGCGATGCCGCGCACGCCGTGGACTATGTCGGGCGGCTGTCGGGGGACGGAAATTCAATCAGCGGCGTCTGGAGCCTGCAGGATCTCGACGGCACGTTCGAGATGCACCGCGAGGCGGTCTGGGAAGAACGAGCCGGAGAGGAAGCCTCAGTGGTGAGGATCGGCTAGATCGAAATCTCCACTCTGAAAGGGCCTGATTCACGCCGCCGGCGGAAGCGCGTAGCGCTTCCACCTCAAGCGATCGGCCGCTAGGCGGCGGCCACTCTTGCCAGGCCCATCGAAAGCTGAAGTGCGCCGTTGATGCGGGACTGGGCGTCGGGCCAGTTGCGGGTGATAACAAGCTTCGAATCCGGGCGCAGCTTGGCGGTTCCTTTGAGGCGCTGGACGTAGGCGATGAGGCCTTCCAAATCGGGGAAGCGGTCGTTCTGGAAATGGACCAGAGCGCCCTTGGCACCGACGTCGAGCTTGGCGATCGAGGCCTTGCGGCAATTGAGCTTGATCTCGATCACCTTGAGCAGATTCTCGGTTGCATCGGGGAGCTTGCCGAAACGATCGATCATCTCAGCCGCGAAGGCCTCGATGTCGCGCTTGGAGTCGAGCTCGTTCATGCGGCGGTAGAGGCCCATTCGAAGGTCGAGGTCCGGCACATATTCGTCGGGGATCATGATCGGCGCATCGACGGTGATCTGCGGCGAGAAGCCCTCGCGCGGCGCACCGAGGCCGCTGTCGCCCGCCTTGGCCGAGAGAATCGCCTCCTCCAGCATCGACTGGTAGAGCTCGAAGCCGACCTCCTTGATGTGGCCCGATTGCTCATCGCCGAGCAAGTTGCCGGCACCGCGTATGTCGAGATCGTGGCTGGCGAGCTGAAACCCGGCGCCGAGCGTTTCGAGATTGGCGAGCACCTGCAGGCGCTTATCCGCACCCTCGGTGATCAGCCGGGTCGCGGGGGTGGTGAAGTAGGCATAAGCGCGCGTCTTGGATCGCCCGACGCGGCCGCGGAGCTGATAGAGCTGAGCAAGGCCGAAACGGTCGGCGCGGTGGATGATGAGCGTGTTGGCCGACGGGATGTCGAGGC
>JALYGI010000111.1 GCA_030777185.1 Pseudomonadota bacterium | reverse complement strand
GGCTCGACTGGCAGGAGCGATTGGGGTTCGTGTCGCGCGCGCCGCGCTGGGCACTGGCCCACAAGTTCCCCGCGGAAAAGGCCGAGACCCTGCTCGAAGCGATCGACATCCAGGTCGGCCGCACCGGCAAGCTCACTCCCGTCGCGCGGCTGACGCCGGTCAGCGTCGGCGGCGTCACCGTCACCAACGCAACGCTCCACAACAAGGACGAGATCGAGCGGCTCGGCGTGCGGGTGGGCGACCGGGTGCGCATCCAGCGGGCGGGCGACGTCATCCCGCAGGTGCTGGAGAACCTCACCCCAGAGGCCGACCGTCCGCCCTTTGTCTTTCCCAGCCATTGCCCGCAATGCGGCTCCGAAGCCGTGCGCGAGGAGGGCGAAGTCGATGTTCGCTGCACCGGCGGCCTCATCTGCCCTGCCCAGCGGGTCGAGCGGCTGCGCCACTTCGTCTCCCGTCACGCGCTCGACATTGACGGGCTAGGCATCACCAACATCGAGAGCTTCTTCCACGACGGGCTCGTCCAATCGCCCGCCGACATCTTCCGGCTGACCAGGGAAAAGCTGCTCGCGCGCGAGCGCTGGGCGGAAATTTCGGCCGCCAACCTGATCGCTGCGATCGACGCCCGCCGCCGGCCTCCGCTCGATCGCTTCCTGTTCGCGCTCGGCATTCGCCATGTCGGCGAGGTCACCGCCCGCGACCTCGCCCGCCGCTACCGGAGCTGGAAAAACCTCCGGTCCAGGATCGAGGAAGCGCTGGAGGTCCGTCGGTCGACCATTCCGGCGCTCGGCGAGGAGGAACGCAAGTTCCTCCAGCGGCGCGACAAAGCCGTGGTGGCGGCGATCGAAACGCCCGGCATCGGCCCGGAAGTTGCCAACGCCTTGCTCGATTTCTTCAAGGAGCCGCACAATCGCGAGGTGCTCGACGATCTCGAGGCCGCCGGCGTCGAGCCGGAGGATGTGCTGTGGGAAGCGAAGGAATCGCCAGTGACCGGCAAGACTTTGGTCTTCACCGGCAGCCTGGAAACGCTCTCGCGCGACGAGGCCAAGGCTCAGGCCGAAGCGCTGGGCGCGAAGGTGGCGGGTTCGGTCTCGGCCAAGACCGACCTCCTCATCGCCGGCCCGGGCGCCGGCTCCAAGCTCAAAAAGGCGCAGGATCTCGGGATCGAAGTGATCGACGAGGCCGGATGGGCCGAGATCGTGAAACAGGCCGGAGGATCGCCATGACAATTGTTGCTCGACTGCTTTTTGGCTGGCTTGCGCTGGCCGCCGCCGGACAGGCGCCCGCACAGACCCCGCCGCAGACTGAGGCGGACGGCTACAGCCGTTACGAGCTGCTCGCACCAGGTTCTGGCAAGTTTCGAATCCTCTACGAGGTGACTGCGACCACGCCCGGCGCCGCCGCCTATTTCAACCCGATCCGCACCGGCAGCATCGCCACCGACGAGCGGGTCACCGACCGCGCCACCGGTAAGCCGCTCGCCTGGGACATCGTCGATGCTGCCACCGCTCAGGCAGGCGGCGTTCGCGCGCCCGCTCCCGGCATGCGCTACATAAGGGTGAAGCTGGCGCGGCCCGTTCCGGCCAATGGCGGCGAAGCACGGCTGCTCATCGACAAGACCTATGAGGATCCCAAGAGCTACTTCGTCGAGGAGGGAGCGATCATCTTCGACCGCTCGCTCGGCGTGAAGCGGAACGCGGTCCTGCTGCCGAAGGGCTATGAGCTGGTCTCCTCCAATTATCCGGCCCAGATCCTGAAGGAAGAGGACGGCCGCATCCTGGTGAGCTTCTGGAACGTCACGCCTGCTCCGGCTCCATTGCGGATCAAGGCGCGCCCGGCATCGGCACCCGCGGCTGTCACGGGTGCTGCGGCTGCAAAGGAGGAGCGGGCGCGCCAGAGCCGGGAGATCGTCTATTATCTGAACGAGCCGTCGACGCACAGCTTCGCGCTGACGCACGATTATACCGAGACGAGACCGGGAACCTCGACCTATGTCAACGTGGTGCGGGCGGGAAGCGCCGTTTCCAGCCCGTCGGCCATGAACCTCGACACGGGCGAGCGGCTGAGATGGGAGATTGTGCGCGGAGCCGAGGTCTCGAAGGTCGCGCCCGAAACCCGGAACGTAGGTCCGGGTACGGAGGCGGTGGTGTTCCGCTTCCGCCCTGTTCGAGATGGGCAAAGCGTGAGGCTCCGGATCGCGGAGACCTACACCGACCCTGGGAGCTACGCCGTGCAGCCGGACGGCAGCCTCTTATGGGAACGGACGCTCGGCCGTCCCGCCAACGCGGTCGTGCTTCCGCGCGGATGGATGCTGGCGAGCAGCAACATGCCGTGCACGGTCGAGGAGATGGCGGACGGGCGGATTAGGCTGGACCTGATGAACCCGCGCCCGGACGAGCTCGCTGTCCGCATCCTTGCCCGCCGGCGGAGTTCAGCGCCAGCCCAGTGAGCGCCGCTTGCGCATCACCAAAGTCGGCCAGTCGCCCCGCTCGATGCTGAAGCTCGCCATCAGGCCCTGGCGGCGATAGGCGGCGGCGACCTTCTCCGCCTGGCTGTCGAGGAGCCCCGCGAGGATCAGCCTTCCGCCCGCCTGGAGCGCGGCGGCGACGGACGGGGCCAGATCGATCAGCGGAGCGGCGAGGATGTTCGCGATGATGAGATCGTAGGGAGCCCGCGCCTGGATGCGCTCATGCTCCAGGCCGGACGACACGACCAGTTCCACCTCGCCCTTGCCGGTTCCGAGCGGGATGGAGTTGATGCCGGCATTCTCTTCCGTCACCTCGATCGACACCGGATCGATGTCGGAAGCGGCGACCCGCGCGGACGGCCACAGCTTCAGCGCGGCAAAGGCGAGCAGCCCGGTGCCGGTGCCGAGATCCAGGATGTTGTCGAAGCCGAGCCCCTTCTCCTTCAGAGTATCGAGCGCGAGCAGGCATCCGGTCGTGGTCTCGTGATGTCCAGTGCCGAAGGCGCGGCCGGCATCGACCTCGAGCGCGACCGCGCCTTCCGGCACCTCGCGCCGATGAGCGGGCGTGTGGACGAAGAAGCGGCCGGCGCGGATCGGCTCCAGGCCGGCCTGGCTGAGCGTCACCCAATCCTCCTCGCCAAGGCGCTCGATGGTCGGCTCCGCGTCGCCGGCGCTCGGCGCGACCTGCTTCAAGAGCTGGAGCGTGGCCTCGTCCGGCTCGGCCCTGAGATAGGCGTCGAGGCGCCATTCCTCGGGTCGCTCCGGATCCGGTTCGCTGCTCATCAGCACCGGCGGCTCGTCGAGCAGCGCAAATTGAGGAACCTCGTCCTGGATCGCTTCCGCCTCGGCCTTGGTGCAGGGGAAGCTGACCTTCCAACTACCTGACATAGCTCGCGCCGTTGACGTCGATCACGGAGCCGGTGGCCGAGGGCGGCGCATCGACGGCGAGCCAGCGAACGGTCTCCGCCACCTCGTCCACCGAGGCGACGCGGCCGAGCGGGATGTCGGCGAGGAGCTTCGCACCGCCGCGGCTGTCGAGATACTCCTCGGCCATTCCGGTCATGGTGAAGCCGGGACAGACGGCGAAGGCGAGGATGTTCTCGCTCGCGAAACCGCGGGCGATCGATTTGGTCATACCGATCATTCCCGCTTTGGAGGCGGCATAATGCCAATGCTGGGGCGAATCGCCGCGATAGGCCGCGCGGCTGGAGACGTTGACGACACGCCCGCCGCCATTTTCCCGGAAATGTGTGACGGCCAAGCGGCAGAGTTCGGCCGACGCGGTGAGGTTGATCTGCATCGTCCGCTCCCACCCCCGCACCCATTCATCGTGAGGGAGATCAACCGGAGCGGCTTCGAACACGCCCGCATTGTTGACGAGCACCTCGATCCGGCCGCCGAGACGCTCCAGCGCCTCATTCCAGAGCAGCTCCGCGGCACCAGGTTGCGACAGATCCGCGGCCACGCGCCCGTCGCCGCCTGCCGATGAATGGCCGATCACTTGATGGCCCGAAAGGAGGCGGACGATCGCCTGTCCGATACCCCGGCTGGCGCCGGTCACGAGGATATTTGCCATGCCGGCCGCGTTAGCGGCTCGGCTCACCGCTGGAAACCCCCGCCTCCAAGTACCACTTGGAGGCGATATCTTAAGCGGCGATGCTGTTCACGAACTGGCTGGTGGTGCCCTTAAGCCGCGCCATCTGCTCGTCGACCTGGCCGAAATTCTGCTCGACCTGATCGATTTCGCTGGCGACCGCTTCGGTGTCGGAACGGATCGTGGCGATCGTGGAGGACATGGAGTCGGCTGCGAGCGCGGTCTCGTCAACGGCCGCGGTGATCATCGTCACCGTCCGCGCCTGGACTTCCATCGCCCGCTTGATGCGGTTGGCTGAGGTCTGGACCTCTTCAACGGTCTGGCGAATGGAGCCGTTGGCCTCGACCGTCTGGCGGGTCGCCTGCTGGATCGCGGTGATCTTCGCCGTGATGTCGTCGGTCGCGCGGGCCGTTTGGCTCGCGAGCGATTTCACCTCCTGCGCGACCACGGCGAAGCCGCGGCCGGCATCGCCCGCGCGCGCCGCTTCAATGGTGGCGTTCAACGCGAGAAGGTTGGTCTGGCCGGCAATGTCGCGGATGAGGCCGAGGATCGACTCGATCGCCTCGACATGGGCGGAGAGCGCCTGGCTGACGCTCACCGCCTGGCTGGCCTGGTCGCCGGCGCGAGTGGCGACGCCCGCGGCGACCTCCACCTCGGTCCTGGCATCCTCGATCGCGCGGATGAGCCCGGCGGCGGTATGCGCGGCCTCCCGCATCGCGACCGCCGACTGCTCGGCGGCGGCGGCGACTTCGGACGTTTTGCCGAGCATGCCCCGCACCGAAGAGGAAGCGTTGGCGGCCTGCTCGCGAAGCTTGCGGCTTTCCGAGGCTGTCCGCTCGACGCCGGTCAGCATGTCGCGGTTGAACTCGGCGCCACGTGCCGAGCGCCGCTCGCGCTCCTGCTGCAGGCGAAGCGCATCAAACTGCGCCCCATAGATTTCAGTTTCCAGCACCGTGCACTGGATGAGGGCACGATTGAGGCGCGCGAGCCGCTCCGGTTCATCCGCGAGCGCTCGCCGAAGCACGTCCTGCGCCTGCACCGTTGCGGCGGCGATCCCGGCGAAAATGGTCATCCGCGACACCTCGGCGGCCGCTGCGCGTGTGACATACTCCCGCACCATATCGACCCAAGCTTGTCCCGCCCGATCCGTATATTTCAAGCGGGTGAAGCCGACGACCATCTGCGAAAGCTCGTCGAGCTTGGCGCCGGTGATCGGACGGGCGATATCGGGAGATTGGGAATATCGAATCCAGAAAGCCTTCCCGATCGATTCCGCTTCGGACTCGATGAGTGACCAGATCTCGCGCGAATCCGCGGCCAGCGTGCCGTCGCTGTCGAAGAGCTCGAAGCGCTCCTTGATCGAAACTTCGCTGCCGTCAGCCCTGCCCGCCATATTTTGCCACCACCCGCTCTTCGTGAACTCGTGCCACTGAATTAGAGGCCGAATGGTTAAGATGACGTTAGTGATCGGCCCGCCGACCCGAGCGCGATTGTTGCAAAAGAAGTCGGTTCGCCTAAAAGCGGCTCGCCTAGAGGAAGCTCGATCATGCACAATCCTTCGCGTCCTTTGTCGCCGCACCTCACCATATGGAAATGGGGCCCGCACATGCTGGTCTCGATCCTTCACAGGGTGACCGGCGCGGGATTGGCGGTGGTGGGCCTCGGTCTCCTCGTCTGGTGGCTGGTCGCGCTGGCAACCGGCACGGAGGCCTATGAGACCTTCACCGGCTTCGCGAGGAGTTGGTTCGGCATTCTCATCTTCGTCGGGCTCACCTGGGCATTCTGGACCAAGACGTTCGGGGGCCTCCGCCACCTCGTGATGGACGTCGGGGCGGGCTTTGAGCTCAGCACCAACAAATTCTGGTCGAACATTGTGGTGGTCCTCGGGATCTTCTTCACCGTGCTCACCTGGGCCTATATCTTCTGGAGGGCCGGCTGATGCGCGCGGGTACGCCGATTGGCCGGGTTCGCGGCCTGGGCTCGTCCAAGCAGGGCGCGCTCACATGGTATCACGAGCGGCTATCATCCGTCGCCACCTTGCTCCTGTTCGTCTGGTTCATCGTCTCGCTGGTGCGGTTGCCTTCGCTTGACCAGGGCACGCTGATCGAGTGGCTCGGCTCGCCCCTGGCCGCCGTGCCGATGGTGCTGCTCATCTACACCACCTTCTGGCACGCCAAGGACGGCCTCCGCGTGATCGTCGAAGACTATGTCCACGAGGAGGGCGCCAAGTTCTTCTGGCTATTCGTGCTCAACTTCCTTTTCATTCTTGGCGGGGCGCTCGCGATCTTCACCGTGCTCGCCATTGCCTTCGGGGCCGCGCAAAATGGCTGAAGCTTATAAGATCATCGACCATGTCTACGACGTGGTGGTCGTTGGCGCCGGCGGCGCGGGGCTCCGCGCGACGATGGGGGCGGCGGAAGCGGGCCTCAAGACCGCCTGCGTCACCAAGGTCATCCCGACCCGCAGCCACACGGTCGCGGCTCAGGGCGGGATTGCCGCAAGCCTCGGCAATATGGGCCCGGACCACTGGACCTGGCACATGTACGACAC
>JALYGI010000110.1 GCA_030777185.1 Pseudomonadota bacterium | reverse complement strand
AGGACCTGTTCGACAATAGCGAGCGCGACAGGCGCTACCTTTCCGTTCTCTTCAATGCGATCCTGACCTACTGATGCGCCGAGTCGTCCGCCTCTTCTCCGGCCCTTCCCGCCAAATGATGGGTCCCCTAAGCGCTTTCCGGGGGAAAGCGCCCCCATCATGGAATTCCGCTCCCTCACCTTGGCAGCGGTTCAAGAGAGGCTGGTTTCCGGCGCTTGCGGGGATGACGGTGGCGGCCGGGATATCAGGACCGCTCTTCGCCTCCGAAGTCGAAAAGCCGGTTGCCCGCGATTACAGCCTCGTCCGCGCCGGCGCCGCGCCGCGCACGCAGGATTGGGACGCTGCGGACGCCAAAAGCTCGGGCTGCATCAGCTGCCACACCGCGTCCGATGCCAAGACGATGCACAAGTCGCCCGCTGTCGTGCTCGGCTGCGTCGACTGCCAAGGCGGCAATGCCGCGATCACTGCCACCGACGTGTCCGATCATAATGCCCCTGCCTATGTTGCCGCACGCGACAAGGCGCATGTGCTTCCCAAATATCCAAAGGCCTGGCACTGGCCGTCGAGCGCCAACCCGCAACGCAGCTACACCCTCTTGAACAAGGAAGCGCCGGAATATGTGCGCTTCGTCAACCCGTCCGATTACCGAGTGGTTCGCGAAAGCTGCGGCGCCTGCCATATCGAGGTGATCGAGGCCGCCGAGCGGTCGATCATGGCGACGGGCGCGATGCTGTGGGGCGGCGCCGCCTACAATAACGGCATCCTCCCCTTCAAGAACTACCTCTTCGGCGAAGCTTATACAAAGCATGGCGAGCCGGCGAAAATCGTCTCACCCGCCACCGGACCGGACGGCAAGCTTTCCGAAGCAGCCA
The DNA here is from genome assembly GCA_030777185.1 of Pseudomonadota bacterium. Classification (GTDB taxonomy): domain Bacteria; phylum Pseudomonadota; class Alphaproteobacteria; order Sphingomonadales; family Sphingomonadaceae; genus Allosphingosinicella. Next base: position 5,995 of record JALYGI010000110.1, on the reverse strand, counting down.
AGGCGCGCGGGGCGCTTGCCGAGCTCTATCCCCTGCCGACCTGGCATGTGGTTCCGCCGGGCGACGTGTTTCGCGTATTCGAGCGCGGCGGCCGGACGATCGGCAGCCAGTTCGCGGAAATCGGCCTCCCCTCCCCCTCGGGATCGATCCAGCGCCTCGAGGAATCCGGCCGGCCCGACATCCGCCAGTCGAACCGCGGCCCCGCCACCGGCCTTCGGGTGGCGATCCCGGTGCTCAACATCCATAAGACGCGCCTCAACGATCCCTTCATGTGGTTCATGGGCACCAATGACCAGCCGGGCGACTATCGCCAGTCGGGCTGCGCCGGATGCCACGTCGTCTACGCCAACGACCGCGAGCCGCGGCACAGCCTCACCTACGCGAAGTTCGGGCGCGACGGGCAGACGGCGACCGTCGATCCGACCATCGCCAACAAGCTAGAGCCGGCGCATGGCGACGGCCATGAGGGCGGCGGGAGCGAGCATGGCGCGCTGAAGGGCGGCGGCAGCGAGCATGGCGCGCTGAAGGGCGGCCACGGCGCCGCCGACAGGACACCGTCGGATGCGGGTCACGCTCCGAAGCCGCCCAAAGATGCCAATCATCAGGCGGTGAAGGAGAAAGGCCACCCGATCGAGCACGTCTTCACGCGCGCGATCACGACCGCCCAGTGCATGAACTGCCACATGCACCAGCCCAATATCTTCCTGAACTCCTACCTCGGCTACACGATGTGGGATTACGAGTCCGACGCCGACCTGATGTGGCCAGGGCCGGAAAACCGGCTGTCCAAGGAGAAATACGGCAAGCAGAAATATCCCACCGCAGCCGAAGTGCATAAGGTGCTGGACCGGAACCCCGAAGGAGCCGCGCCGCGTGGCCTGTGGGGCGACCTCGATTTCCTCCGCAACGTGTACGACAATGTGAACCCGGAGGCGCGGCATACCCAGTTCGCAGATTATCATGGCCATGGCTGGAACTTCCGCGCCATCTATAAGCGGGACCGCGAGGGCAATCTGCTCGACGGCGACGGCAACGTCGTTGCTCCGGACGATCCCGAAAAATTCCGCAAGGCCGGAATGCCCGAATTCGTCGAACCCGGCGTGCAGAAGGGCAAGGCGGTCCACATGATGGACATCCATGCCGAAAAGGGCATGCAGTGCGTCGACTGCCACTTCGCGCAGGACAATCACGGCAACGGCCTCATCCACGGCGAGGTCGCAAACGCGGTCGAGATCGGCTGCAAGGATTGCCACGGCACCGCCAGGGACTATCCGAACCTGTTCACCTCCGGCCCGGCCGCGCCGCCCAAGGGAACCAACCTTTCCCTGCTCCGCAATCCCGACGGCCGCCGCCGCTTCGAATGGATGGAGGGAGAAGGCGGCCGGCGCGTGCTCGTCCAGCGCTCGCTTGTCGATCCCAACCTCGAATGGGAGGTGAGCCTCGTCAAGGACAGCGTCGACCGGGATCATCCACGCTTCAACATGAAGTCGGCCCGCGCCAAGCTGATGTCGAAGGCGGGCGCCGATACGGGCAAGTTCGCGTTCGGCCCCGGCGTTGCCGACGATGATCTCGCGCACAAGCCCGATGAACTGGCCTGCTTCACCTGCCACCTCAGCTGGACCACCTCATGCGCCGGCTGCCACCTTCCGATCGAGGCCAATTGGAAAACGACGAGCCACAAATATGAGGGCATCGAGACCCGTAACTTCGCGACCTACAATCCGCAGGTCGCGCGCGACGAGATGTTCCAGCTCGGCCGGCACCAGACGACCAAGGGCAATATCGTCGCCCCGATCCGATCGACCTCGGCGCTGATCCTGTCCTCGACCAACCTCAATCGTGAGCGGATTTACGTACAGCAGCCGCCGATCAGCTCGGCCGGCTTCTCGAGCCAGGCCTTCGCGCCGCACTTCCCGCACACCGTGCGGCGGACCGAGACCAAGACCTGCACGGATTGCCATCTTTCCGAGAAGAACGACAACAACGCGATCATGGCGCAGCTCCTGCTTCATGGGACCAATTTCGTGAACTTCGTCGGCATGCATGCTTTCGTCGGCATGGCCGACGGCTTCCAGGCGACGCGCGTCACCGAGTGGGACGAGCCGCAGGCGGTGATCGGATCCTGGCTGCACCGCTATGCCTATCCCGATTATTTCCGCGCTCATGTCGACAGGAACAAGCTCGAGCTTCTCGAATGGACCCGCGGCAAGACCTTCGACAAGAAGTGGAGCGGCGAGACACAGGCGCTCGAAGCCTTCATCAACACCGTGCAGGACACCGACGGCGCGGTGAACTGCCTCCAGCATCGCGGCGAATATATGTTCCTGGCGGAGGGCCGCGGCGGCTTCCGCGTCTACGACATCGCAAGCGTCGGGAATAAGGGCACATCGGAGCGGATCACGACCGCGCCTTTCTCGCCGCTCGGCCACGACGCGCATGTCAAAACGAAGAACGCGACCTGCATGGCGCTGCCAACCAACCAGCCGATCAGCGTCGGCCGCAACGAAAATATCGTCAGGACCATGCCGGAAAACCAGGAGCAGCGTTTCCACCCCATTTATCGCTATGCGGTGGTGACCGACCTCGAGGAAGGCCTGATCCTCGTCGATGTCGAGACCTTCGCCGACGGCGAGCCGCGCAACAACTTCATCAAGCGCGCGCTGACCTGGAACGAGGGCGGCGTTCTGAACGGTGCAAGGCACATCATCCTGGCCGGCCACTACGCCTATATCACCGCCGCTTCCGGGCTGGTGGTGATCGACCTCAACGATCCGCTGAAGCCGCGCCACGTGACCACGATCCCGATGCGCGATGCCCGCGCGTCCGCGCTCCAGTTCCGCTACCTTTGGGTGACCGACGCCGAGGGCCTGAAAGTATTCGACGTGACCCGGATGGAGGAGCCGCGGCTCGTGCCGGGGGCGGTCGTGCCGCTGGCCGATGCAAGGAAGATCTACCTGGCCCGCACCTACGCCTATGTGGCCGGGAAGGGGGACGGGCTGGTGATCGTCAACATCACCAATCCGGAGGCGCCGAGCCTTTATCAGAAGGTGACCTTCGGCGGGCGCATGACCGATGTCGAGGACGTGATCGTCGGCTCCACCAACGCGTCGCTGTTCGCTTATGTCGCCGATGGGCGGCAGGGCATGAAGGTGGTCCAGCTCACCTCCTTCAACAGCCAGCCCAACCTCTACGGCTTCTCGCCCGCGCCCAAGCCCGAGCTCATCGCCTGGGCGAAGACCCCGAAACCCGCTTTGTCGCTCGCCAAGGGGCTCGACCGCGATCGCGGCGTAGACGAGACCGGCGGCCAGATCGCGATCTTCGGCCGGCTCGGCTCACGGCCGTTCAGCCGCGCCGAGATGGAGCGGCTGTTCCTCAACCGTCGCTCTATTCCTTACAAGGTCAGCGACACGGGGACATTTGCCGACTGGGTGAATTGATCCTCCTCCCCTGCAAAGGCAGGGGAGGAATTTACCTGCCCTCTTTCTCGGCCAGCAGCATCTGCACAAGCGGCTGGAGGGCAGGATCGTAGCGGGCGAGCACGGTGTGGTCCTCGGCCGTGTCGAAATGGGAGACGAGCTGCTCGCCGTTCCAGTAATGGATCGCATAAGCCGGCGGATCGGCGACGATCATCGGGCGCCCGTCCGGCTGGTCGGGATCGATAGGATCGAGGTCGAGCGCAACCTGCGGCGCGGTCGATGGGCATACGGCGAGCGTGGTGCCCGCCCATGAGGTGACCACCGCCCGGTGGAGATGGCCGCTGATCATCCCGACCACATGCCCCTGCCCTTCCACTACGGAGCGCAGACGCCCGACCCATTCGGCATCGGGATCCTCGGTCATCCAGCTGAGGCCCGTGTCGATCGGCGGATGGTGGAGGACGAGCAAAGTCGGGCGTTGAGGCTGCTCCGCCAGCCGGTCGCGCAGCCACGCGGCGCGCGTTTCGCAGAAGCCGCCGCCGTGCCGGCCGACCTCCAGCGTGTCGAGCACGAGAATGCGAAGTGGATAATCCTCGATCGAATATTGAATGAAGCCGTCGGCCGAGCCTACGTCCGGGAATTGCCGCAGGAACGGCTCGCGGCTGTCGTGATTGCCCATGCAGAACCAGGTTGGGATCGGGCAACCGGCAAACGCGCCCTTGAGGCGCCGGTAGGAGACCTGATCGTCTCCGGTATCGGCAAGGTCGCCGGTCGCGAGCAGCAGGTCTGGCTGCGGCGTCATCGCGGCCAGCGTGCGCAGGGTCTGATCCAGCCGCTTGCGATTGAACTCGGCGGGATTGTTCGGCTCGAATCCCAGATGGATGTCGGTGATCTGCGCGATCAGCATCGCCTGTCCCTCACCGCGCACGGGCGGCGCTTCTCGCCGCGACCTGCCCGGCGCTCGCGATGGTCGTGTCGCGTTTCTTTCCCCTCACCCGCTGGCGGATCAGCATCGAGGGCGTGCCGCTGTCCATATGATAATCGTGGCACATCGCGCAGCTCGACGGCACATCGGCGCGGCTGTTCTCGCCGCCATGGCAGGTGCGGCAGCTCGCCAGGTCCGGCAGCAGCAGGTCGGCCGCATTGTTGGATGTGTTCGCCTTGTGGCAGCTCTCGCACTTCTCCTGCTCGTGCGGCTTATGATCGAACCAGCCCTTGTGCATGTAGCGGACGGGGAAGGCGACCGGCCGGATCTTGAAGTTCAGCGATCCGCCCGCGGGGGCCTGCACCTGGTGGCAATCATAGCAGGCGCCGCCGGGCGAGAAGACCGCACGGATCGCGCGGTCGGCGCGCGCGGGATTGCCTGCGCCGCGGGCGAACTGGATGCGGGTTCGTGCCTCCATCACATCGCCTGGACGCCGCCTCGCCATCCCGCCGAAATTCATCGGGGGCGGAACGGCATTGCCGCGGTAGAAGTCGCGAAGGTCCGCCACCACCTGCTCCGGCTCGCCGTGGCGGAGCGTGCGGATCACGCCGCCCGCACGCTCGAATTCGAGGCTGTGACACATGGCGCAATCCTGCTCCATATTGACCGGCTGGAACCGCGTTCCGGACGGATCGGAATCATGGCAGTCGGCGCAGCCCAGGCTCTGTCCGAACCCATGCTCGCCCGCCAGCCGCCGCGCCATTTGGGCGACGCCGTTGGTCTTCGACAGGTGCATGGCGTGCGGGAATTTGAGGTTGCTCATCTCCTGCGGCCGCTGCGCCAGGGAGACGCGCTGCATCACCGGCCGATTATTGTTCCAGCGCGTCAGCACCGCCGGCTGGAACTCGGGGTGCGAGGTGCCGAAATCGCCGGCATTCGCAAGCCTCGTGTCCGGCAGCTTGTCCTTCAGCGTCTGGTGGCAGTCGCTGCAGAAGCGCTGGGCCGTCGCCGGCATCTCCTGAGGCCCCTCATGCTCGGTGTGGCACTCGACGCACCGGCCTGGAGGGATGTCGAACGTCTCCTGGAAGGCGAGCTTCACCTTTCCCCAGCGATCGAGATCCGGCTGCGCGCGGGCAAGCCGGAACGGATCGGCGTGATCGTGGACCTTGGTGTGGCAGGCTTTGCACGACTCGTCGCGCACCGCCTCGAACGCCTTGACGTGGCAAGCCTGGCAATTGTCCTCGAGGCCGGCATGGACCTGAGAGAGCTTGCCGCTCGACCACATCGTGTCCGGATGGAATTTGGCTGCCGCCGTGCGCTGTTGCTGCCGGTCGTAATAAGCCTTGATCGGCCAGGCGAGGAACACGCCGATGACGAGCAGCGACAGCAGCCAGGCGCCGGCCCGCTTGCTCGGCATTGCCGCCGCTAGCGAAAACATCCGCTCGTCACCCTTGCCGAGCTTCACTTCGCTTTCGGTGACCCGCTCGACATTGACCGCGATCTCGTCCGAGCCGGCCGGGGTCGGCATGAAGCGGAGCACGTGGCTTGCGATCAGGATGTCGCCGCCGGTACCAAGCTCGATGCGGCCTTGGCTGACCTTGCGGCCATTGAGCTCGACCGTCAGGCCCTCGCCGACGCTCAATGCAAGCCGGTC
>JALYGI010000109.1 GCA_030777185.1 Pseudomonadota bacterium | reverse complement strand
GCGCGCTGCCGCTCAAGCCCAAACGTGAGGAATCTTCGACCAAAGGATTTCGTTCGGCCGCCGTTCAGAGTTGAGACAGTGTAACATCCTCAGTAAGCCGCCCGGAACACCCGCCGGAGCATCCATGACCAAACTCGCTATTCTTCTCGTCTCGGCCGCCTTCATTTCATCGCCGCTGGCAGCCCAACAGAGGCAGCCGGTGCCCGAAGAGCAAGGCGGCGACCATCTGCACCAGGAACAGTCGCAGGAGATTGTCATCACCGCGCCGTACGTGCGCGAGCTCGACCTTCTTTCCGGTCGGGGGGTGCTGACGGGAAATGAACTGGTCCGCGACATCCGGCCGCAGATCGGCGACACTTTGGTGCGCCAGCCGGGTGTTTCGGCTACCTCCTTCAGTCCCGGGGCGTCCCGGCCGGTGCTACGCGGCTTCCAAGGCGAGCGCGTGCGCGTGCTGACCGACGGCATCGGCTCGATCGATGCGTCGAGCACCTCGGCCGACCATGCCGTGACCATCGATCCCTTGACGGCCGAACGTATCGAGGTGCTGCATGGCCCCGCGGTGCTGCTGTTCGGCAGCCAGGCGATCGGCGGAGCGGTCAACGTGCTCGACCGGCGCATCCCGCGCGCGGTTCCCGATGAGGGCATTCATATCGACGCGCTTGGCGTCTACGGCTCGGCCGCAGACGAGCGCAGCATCGGGGCGGCGGCCGACGTCCCGGTCGGCAAGGGCGGTTTCGTGCTTCATCTGGACGGCAGCTATCGCAAGAGCGAAGACCTCAGGACCGGCGGGTTCATCCTGTCGCCGCGGCTGCGCGAGGAGCAGCTCGAGATTGCGGCGGAGGAGGCGGAGGAAGGCCATGCCGATGAGGCGGCGGAGGCGCGCGAGCTTGCGGGCCTGCGCGGCCGCCTCCCCAATAGCGCCACCGAGCAGAAGACGTTGGGCGGCGGCTTCGCCCTGATCCGCGACGGCGGAAGCCTCGGCGTCTCGGTCAGCTGGTTCAACAGCGATTATGGCGTCCCCTCACGTCCCGGCGCCGGGCATGGCCATGGCGAAGAAGGCGAGGAAGGCGAGGGCGAGGAGCATGGCGAAGCCCCGGTGACGATCGGCCTCGACCAGATCCGCGCGGATCTGCGCGGCGAGGTCAATGTCGGCGGCGGCGTCATCGACAAGGTCCGTGTGCGCCTCGGTGCGGCCGATTACGAGCATACGGAATTCGAGGGAGATGAAGTCGGCACCGTCTTTACGACTGAAGGCATGGAGGGCCGGGTCGAGCTCGTCCAGGCCGACAAGGGCGGCTGGCGGGGCGTCACCGGCGTCCAATTCTTCAACCGCGACTTCGCGGCGATCGGGCCGGAGGCGTTCCTGCCCCCCAACCACACCAGCCAGCTCGGCCTCTTCACACTCCAGGAGTTCGAGATCGGCGAGATCGGCATTGAAGCGGCAGCGCGCTATGAGCGCAGCGAGGTCGGAGCTGAAGGCTTCGAAGATCGCAACTTCGACGCTTATTCGGTGGCGGCCGGTGCATCCTACCGCTTCTCGCCGCAGGTGAGGGCCGGCTTCAACATCTCCCGCGCCGAACGCGCCCCTTCCGCGGAGGAGCTTTTCTCGGACGGTCCGCACGTCGCTACCCAGGCATTCGAGGTCGGCGATCCAAACCTTCGCAAGGAAAAGAGCTGGGGCGCCGAGCTCTACGCGCGGGCCGAGACGAGCCGCTACCGCTTCAGCGCGAGCCTGTTCGCCAACAGGTTCGACGATTATATCTTTCAGGCAGAGACCGGCGCGGAGGAGGATGAGCTTCCCGTCTTCCAATATTTCCAGCGGGACGCGACATATTACGGCTTCGAGGCCGAGGCGTCGGCGCAGCTCTTCCAGGCCGGCGGCTTCCGCTTCGTGGGCGATCTTGTCACCGATTACGTGCACGCCTCGATCAAAGACGGCGGCGCGGTGCCGCGCATTCCGCCGCTCCGCTTCCTTGGCGGCATCGAGGCGCAGTCGAGCAAACTCGATGCGCGCATCGAGGCGGAGTGGGTGGACGATCAGGAACGGGTCGCCGCCTTCGAGGCGCCGACGGAAGGGTTCACCTTCGTCAACGCCTCCCTGGCGTGGCGCCCCTGGGGCAAGCGCCGCAATGCGACCTTGATCGTATCGGCCAACAACATCTTCGATGTCGAGGCACGGCGGCATGCCTCGTTCACCAAGGAATTCGTTCCGCTCGCCGGGCGCGACATCCGCGTCAGCGCGCGGGTCAGCTTCTGATCAGCTGCGGTCGTGCTTGTCGCGCCTTCGCCGGCCGAAGAGGAGCTTTCGTTCGAGATGCAATCGGAGAGCTTCGTAATAAGCGCGGAGGAACTCTTCGTTGGTCTCGAAAGGCGGCGATCCGATCTTGTTTCGGATCGTCGCGGCGACAGCGTCCTTAGCATCGGAGCTGCCTGAGCGGAGCACGTTCTCCAGCGTCTGGAGCTCGAACACGCCATAAGCGTCGAGCTGCTCGGGCGTGAAGAGGTGGGGCGGCCGCGCCTCCGCATCGCGGATGAGATCGAGGCCCAGCTTGCGCTTGGGCGCTCGGATCACCCAGGTGCCGGCGAGGAGATCGCCTACCCGCAGCCGGTCGCGGTTGAAAAGCGGAAAGAAGAGAAAAAGACAGGCCCAGCCGAAGCCGATCAGCGCCATCGCGCCGCTCGCCGTCCCCTCCGCCGCATTATAGCCAAGGAAGGAGAGGGGCAGGTAGAACTCGATCTCGCGCATCAGATTGCGCGCGATCACCGCATCGGCAGTGAGACGGCCGCCGTTGCGGGAGACCACGCGAAGGCCGCAGATGCGCTTTCCGAAAGTCGCGGCCTTCGGGCCCATCTCCATCACGATGAAGTAACCGTTGCGCAGCAGAAAGAAGCCGAGCAGCCAGATGATACCCGCGGCTTTCGGCCCCCACCTCCCGGTCGAGCTGAGCGACGCGGCGGCGAGGATGATAAGCAAAGTGCCCGCGATGAGCACGGCCAGCATGATCAAGAGATCGAGCAGGAAAGCGGAGAAGCGCTGGCCGCCGTCGGCGAGTTTGAGGCTGAGATCGACCCCCTCGGGCGTGATCAGCGAGCGGCGGACTTTCTGCTCTTCGAAGGCGGCGCGGGCGGCATGATCAGCCATCGGCGCTGCGCCTCGGCCCGTAATAATAAAGGAGCCACAGGATCAGCATGCCGGCCCCGATCAGATAGCGCAGCGTGTCGCTGGTGATGAGCTGACGGCCATAGCCTTCGAGCAGACCGGCGGCGAACAGCATCAGCACGACTCCGGCCATGACGATCGCGGCGGTGCGGCCCGCCTCGGTCGCTGCTGCCAGGCGCGAGGATTCGCCCGGGAAAACCACCGCCCAGCCGATCTTGAGGCCGGCCGCGCCCGCCAGGACAATGGCGAAGATCTCGGTGGTGCCGTGGATGGCGAGCCAGCCGCCAAGCTCCGCGCCCAGGCCGCGGGAGGAGAAAAGGGCGAGAAAGGCGCCCATCCCGGCGCCGTTCATGATGATGAGCAGGCTGGTCGGAACGCCGAACGCGAAGCCGAGCGCGAAACAGCCGATCGCCACCTGCGAATTGTGGGTGAAGAGGAAGGTCGCGAACATGCCGAGCATGTCGTCCTTGTCGCCGTCATAAAGCGTGCTTCTGAGATGCGTGGTCGACGCCGAGAAGTCGCGGCCCTGCGACATGCCTTCCCCAATGAAGGCGGAGAACCAGCCGGGATCGTTTGCGACGAGTAGGAAGCCAGTAAGGACCCCGGCGGCGAAGAGCAGGGCCGAGACGATGGTCTCGCGCCACAGGCTCCTGACCGCGGCCGGCCAATCGTGCTGGAAGAAGGCATTGAGCCGGCGCCAGGGCGAGGTGCGGACGCCATAAACGAAGAAATAGGCGCGGGCGCAGAGCCCTTCGAGATAGGTGACCAGCTCGAGGTCGAGCGAGGTTTCGCGGGCGACGGAAAGGGAGGAGAGGGCGCCGCGATAAAGCACGGGCAGCGCCATGAGATCGTCGTCGCCGAGGGCGCGGACCGACTTTTTCTCCGCGAGCGTGAGAAGGTCTTCGAGGCGGCGCCATTCGGGTTCGCGGGCAAGGCGAAAGCGGCGGGAGCCGGCGCTCATATGAGACTTCTCCGTTTGAAATCGAGATAGGCCTGGACCAGCGCCGGCCCGACATTGTCGTGCGCCGCTTCGAGAGCATGCACGCCGAGATGGCGCAGCCGCGTGATGACGAGCTTGCGCTGGCGGAGGAGGGAAGCGGCGGTGACGGCTCGGACCACGTCGTCGGGCCCTTGCGGATCGGCGGCCGCGAAATTCTCGAGCTCCTCGTCGCGCAGGACGATGAACAGGACGAGGTGCCGCTTCAGGAGCGGACCCAGTGCGGAGAGCATCAGCTCGGCGCTGATCGTGTCGGCGAATTCGGTGAAGATGACAATCAGCGAGCGGCGGTGGAGGCCGGTGGCGAGCGTGGCCAAAGCAAGCGTGTAATTGGTCTCGGCGGTCGAATAATCGATCTCGGCAGCGACGCGCTGGAGCGTGCCAAAGGCGCGGGGGCCGGAAACCGTGTTGCTCGAGACGCGCGGGTGCGAATCGAAGCCGAAGAAGCCGACGCGGTCGCCGTCGCGAAGGGCCACATAGGCGGTGAGGAGGGCGGCGGAAACAGCGCGGTCGACGCGAGGAACGCCGGCGAGCGGTTCGCACATGACGCGGCCGGCATCGATCGCCATCACGATGTTGTTGTTGCGCTCGGTGCGGTATTCCTTGGCGAGGAGTGCGGTGTGGCGGGCGGACTGCTTCCAGTCGATGCTGCGGCGGTCCATTCCGGCGCGATATTCGGCAAGCGCCTCGAACTCCGCCCCTTCGCCGATCTGGAGCTGGGCGACGATGCCGTGCATGGCGTCGCGATGGATGAGCTGGGCCGCTTTCTCGCGGACCGGGCGGATGTCGGGCGTGATGAGGATCGGCTGGTCGAGGCGGAGGTTCTTCTGTTTCCAAAGAAGGCCGAGCGGCGCGCGCCAGCGGACCCAGACGGCATCGATCAGTCCCCGGCCGCGGCGGAGCGCTTCGAAGCGGAAAGGGCCGGAGCCGGCGCCATTGTGGAGCAGGATGGTTCGGCGAACCCCGCCCAGCGGCCTCAGGAGCTCGTTGGTCCCCAGCGTGACTTCGGCGGCCGGGGGCGATGCGGCGGTGAAGCGGAGGTGAGCCTCGACACTGAGCTCGGCGCCGACGCTAGCGCTGCCAGGGCAGTCGCAGGAGAGCTCGACCCCGCGCCCGCTCGGGCCAATCACTGCATCGATGGCGCACAGGCCGAGCAGGAATGCGAGGAGGGCGAGGCCGGCGAACCAATATTGCGGCACGGCGACGCCGATCACCAGCGCCAGCGGGGCGACGCCCGCGGCGAGCAGGACGGCGCGGCGGCTCGGGTATGTCAACGCGGCGCCTCGACCTGATCGATGAGACGGGCGATGACGGTCTCGACCGGGCGGCCTTCGATTTCGGCGGCGGGCGAGAGGGTGACGCGGTGGCGCAGGACAGGGGCGGCGAGCGCCTTCACGTCGTCGGGGATCACATAGTCGCGGCCGTCGAGTGCGGCGCGGGCGCGGGCGGCGCCGGCCAGCATCGAGGCGGCCCTGGGGGAGGCGCCGACCTCGAGATCTGCTGCCTCACGGGTGGCGCGGATGAGGGCGACGACATAATCGACCACCTCCTCGATCATCGGCACGGAGGCAACCGTGCCGATCGCTTCGGCGACGGCGGCAGCCTCGACCTTGCGTTCGATCCCCCATTCGTCAGGGCGCGGAGCGCCGAAGCGGGCGCCGTGGGAGGCGACGATGCGCTTCTCGTCCTCCACCGAGGGGTAGCTCATCTGGTGCTTGAACAGGAAGCGGTCGAGCTGCGCCTCGGGAAGCGGATAGACGCCCTGCTGTTCGATCGGATTCTGTGTCGCGATGACCATGAAGCGGGCCGAGAGCGGGTGCGTGTCGCCATCGATCGTGACGGAGCGCTCCTGCATCGCTTCAAGGAGAGCGGCTTGCGTCTTCGGCGGCGTGCGGTTGATCTCGTCGGCGAGGAGCAGCTCGCAGAAAATGGGGCCGCGAGTGAGGGTGAACTGGCTCGTCTGGAAGTTGAACAGATTGGAGCCAACGATGTCGCCCGGCATCAGATCGGGCGTGAACTGGATGCGCCCGTAATCGAGCCCGAGCACGCGCGCGAAGCATTGGACGAGGAAGGTCTTGGCGGTGCCGGGCGGCCCCTCGAGGAGGACGTGGCCCGAGGAGAAGAGCGCGATCAGCATCAGCTCGACCGCTTCCTCCTGGCCGACGATCGCGCGGGCGACCTCCGCCCGAAGGCTGTCGGCGAGCGCCTTTACGTCCGTCACGTTCACTGAACGAGTTCCTTCTTCCAAGAGAATAAAGCGCGCGCGGCGCTGACGAGCTCATCCCGGTCCGAAGCCGCACGGGCGCGGGCGGCAAGCGCGCTATAACGCGGTGCATCGGGTGCGGAGAGCCGGTCGAGATAGGCTTCGAGCTCAGACCCCCTGAGGTTCGGTGGCGCGCCCGAGGCTCGAGCCGCTTCCTCGCCGACAAGGTCCGCATAAGCGCCGCCGGCGCGGTGCTCGCGGCGGACGAGGCTGAAGAGGCCGGCGCTGTTCTCGACGAGCGCGGACTT
>JALYGI010000108.1 GCA_030777185.1 Pseudomonadota bacterium | reverse complement strand
TGGGGCTTTGCTGACCTTCGCGCGGGCGAAGGCGCTGAGGTGATCGAGGCCGGCGGTCTCTTCTACGACCGCTACCCTACGGCTGGAGGCCAGGAATGGCTGATGCGGATCGGCCCGGTGGAGGCTCGCCCGATCCTGATCGTGCCGCCATTGCTGGAAGAGATGAACCGCACGCGGGCCTTTCTCGCAACCCTTATGCGCCTGCTGGCGCGGCGCGGCTTTGGCTGCTGGCTGCCTGATCTTCCCGGGACCGGGGAGAGCGAGCGGGCGCTCGAAGGGTGCGAATGGCATGAATGGCGGCAGGCCGTAAGTGATGCATCCCGGTTCGTTGCCGGCGAGGCTCGGCAAGAGCCGCTTGTAACGAGCGTTCGCGGCGGTGCGCTGCTCGACGGGGCGGCGGGCGACGGCCCGATCTGGCGCTTCGCTCCCGTCGAGGGCAGCTCCCTCGCACGCGATCTCGTGCGCGCCAGCATGCTGAAGCCCGAGGAGCTGAGGTCGGCCAGGGTCGAGCTTGCCGGGTACCGATTGACCGACACCCTGTTCGCAGCCCTGCACGAAGCAAAACCCGTCGGGTCGGAGCGGCTCCGGACGGTGCGCCTGGAAAGCGACCGGGCGGAGGCGGACCTCAAGGTGGAAGGCCCCGCCTTGTGGCGGCGGTCCGAGCCGGCGAATTCGCCCGAGCTCGCCGAACTGCTGGCGGCTGATATTGCGCGATGGAGCGACCAATGCGGCGCCTCTTGAGCTTCGCCTGCGAAGCTGCCGCGCTCGGCGGCAGCCTAGACGATGCGGGCGGCAGCACCGGGTTGCTGATCGTCACGGGCGGCAGTCAAACGCGGATCGGCTCGCACCGAATGTTCGAGCGGCTCGCGGCCTCGCTCGCCGGCGCTGGCTATCCTTGCTTCCGCTTCGACCGCCGCGGCGTGGGTGACAGCGAGGGTGAGGATCCCGGTTATAAGGAAAGCGGGCCCGATATTGCCGGCGCCGTGCGCGCCTTTCGCGCAGCATGCCCGCAGCTCCAGAGGATCGTCGGCTTCGGACTCTGCGACGGGGGCACCGCGCTCTCGCTGTTCGGCGCCCAAGCGGGGATCGACGCGCTCCTCCTGGTCAATCCATGGTTTGTCGAAGCCGAAACGGGTGCTCCACCGGCCGCGGCGATCAAGCAGCATTATCGCGATCGGCTGATGAGTGTGGAGGGTTGGAAGAAACTGCTTAGCGGATCCGTGTCTTACAAGAAGCTCTTCAAAGGAATGCTGAAGATTGCCGCTCCCCCGCCGGCGGATCTCGCCGACGAGGTGGCCAGCGCGCTCAGCGCGGGTTCGCTGCCCCTGACAATGGTGCTGGCCCGGCGCGACGGCACCGCAATTGCCGCAGCCGACGTCTGGAACTCGCCTCGTTATCGGTCGATCCGAGAGCGAAACCCGGAGCCGGTCTATATCGACAGCGACTCCCATACCTTCGCCCGCGCGGGCGACGAGGCGGCGCTGGGAGACGCGGTACTGGCGGCGCTACGCGCCTAGGCTTCGATCGAACCTGATCCGGTTTAGGCGGCGACGGACGCTTCGAACTCGGCCTCGGCGAGGAAGCGCTCGGCATCGAGCGCGGCCATGCAGCCGGTGCCGGCGGCGGTCACAGCCTGGCGATAGACCTTGTCCATCACGTCACCGCAGGCGAACACTCCCGGAATGTTCGTGCGCGTGGTTCCCGTCTCGACCTCGATATAGCCGTCCTTGTCGAGCTTGAGCTTTCCCCTGAAAAGCTCGGTCGCTGGCGAATGGCCGATCGCAACAAAGCCCCCCTCCGCATCCAGGCGCGAAATTTCGCCGGTGCGGGTATCGCGAAGCTCGAGCGCGACCAAGCCCTCGGGCTCGCCGCCGCCCACGAACTGCACCACTTCCTTGTTCCAAAGCACGTTGATGTTCGGGTGGGCGAACAGGCGGTCCTGAAGGATCTTCTCGGCCCGCAGGCTGTCGCGGCGGTGGATCAAAGTGACGTCATGACTGTGGTTGGTCATGTAGATCGCCTCTTCAACCGCGGTGTTGCCGCCGCCGATCACCGCCACCTTCTTGCCGCGATAGAAGAAGCCGTCGCAGGTCGCGCAGGCGGAGACGCCGCGGCCCTTCAGATGCTCTTCGGAGGGAAGGTTCAGCCAGCGCGCCTGTGCGCCGGTGGCGATGACGATGGTGTCGCCGCTGTAGATGGTGCCGCCATCGCCGATCAGGCGATAGGGCCGGCGGGAAAGGTCGATGTCGACGATCGTGTCCCAAATCATCCGCGCGCCGACATGCTCGGCTTGCTTCTGCATCTGCTCCATCAGCCATGGGCCTTGGATCACGTCCGCGAAGCCCGGGTAATTCTCGACGTCGGTGGTGATAGTGAGCTGCCCGCCCGGCTGAATTCCCTGGACCACGACCGGCGAAAGCCCGGCGCGCGCGCCGTAAATCGCTGCGGAGAGGCCGGCCGGTCCCGACCCGAGGATGAGCATGCGTGTGGAAACAGTCGCGGCCATCGAAAAAGCACTCTGATGCGGTGGATAGAGTGGGGAGATAGGGTCTCTCCACCCCCGCGCGCAACCATCCATTTGCCGCTATGCACCCCCCTTGCTAGACCAAGATCGTTTCAGGCTGGATCAGCGTGAAACCTGATCTGGAAGCCGAGCTTGCCGAACAAGAGAGTGCCCGCCCCATGAACGCCCCTGTCCAGATCCACGACAATCCGCTCGGGCTCGATGGCTTCGAATTCGTCGAATTCACCAGCCCGGATCCCGAAGCTCTGGGCGGCCTGTTCACCGCCTTGGGCTTCAGCCATCTCGGCAATCACAGGACGAAGAACGTCCGCCATTATGCGCAGGGCGATATCAACTTCATCCTCAACATGGAGCCCTCCGGCCAGGCGGCCGCGTTCCGCCAAGCCCATGGTCCCTCCGCCAACGGAATGGCGTTTCGGGTACGGGATTCGAAGAAGGCCTTTGCGATGGCTTTGAAACGCGGCGCGAAAGCCGTGGAAACGCCGCGCGGGCCGGGCGAGATCGATATCCCGGCAATCGAGGGGATCGGCGGATCCTATCTTTATCTCGTCGACCGCTACGGCGCCGAACAGATTTACGACGTCGACTTCGAACCGGTTGCGGGCGTCGTGCGGGACGCCGCTTCCGTGGGCCTCCACACACTTGATCACCTCACGCACAATGTGATGCGCGGCCGGATGAACCACTGGGCCGAATTCTACGAGCGAATCTTCAACTTCCGCGAAATCCGCTATTTCGACATCGAAGGAAAGCAGACCGCGCTTCTTTCACGCGCAATGACAGCACCCGACGATAAGATCCGGATTCCATTGAACGAATCGCAGGACGAGCACAGCCAGATCGAGGAGTTTCTGCGCGAATATAGGGGTGAGGGCATCCAGCATATCGCGCTCGCCACCAATGACATCTTCGCCACGGTCGATCAGCTCCGCGCCAACGGCATTCACTTCCAGGA
The DNA here is from genome assembly GCA_030777185.1 of Pseudomonadota bacterium. Classification (GTDB taxonomy): domain Bacteria; phylum Pseudomonadota; class Alphaproteobacteria; order Sphingomonadales; family Sphingomonadaceae; genus Allosphingosinicella. The sequence goes on along the minus strand of JALYGI010000108.1, from coordinate 700 downwards.
CAGCCCCGACACCTATTTCGACATGATCGACGAGCGCCTGCCCGGCCACGGCCATGATGTCGCCGAGTTGCGCAAGCGCAAGATCCTGATCGACGGCTCGCCGGAAACCGGCGAGGGCCTCCTCCTTCAAATCTTCACCGAGAACATGATCGGCCCGATCTTCTTCGAGATCATCCAGCGCAAGGGCAATCAGGGTTTCGGCGAGGGCAATTTCAAGGCGCTATTCGAATCGATCGAGCTCGACCAGATCCGGCGGGGCGTCCTGCCGGCGGCCAAAAAGCATGATTGAGGCTGGTTCTTCGGTGGCGAGCCTCGCGGACATCGCAACTCCGGCGCTTGCGCTGGACCTCGGCAAATTCGAGCGCAATTGCGCCCGGATGATCGACAGGTGCCGGAGCCTCGGCGTGGGGCTGCGGCCCCATATGAAGACGCTGAAGTCGATCGAGGCAGCACGTTCGGCGATTGACCCCCTGCATGGCGGAATCGCAGTCTCCACTCTTCGCGAAGCCGAATATTTTGCGCAGCAGGGCATTGCGGATATCCAATATGCCGTCTGCATCACGCCCGATAAGCTGTCCCGCGCCGCCGCTCTGATGCGGCTCGCACCCCGGTTCAGCTTCTTCATCGACAGCACCGAAATCGCCGAAGCGGTCGCGGCGTTCGCACGTACGAATGAGGCTGCTCTCAACGTCTGGATCGA
>JALYGI010000107.1 GCA_030777185.1 Pseudomonadota bacterium | reverse complement strand
TCGTGATGCGGCAAGGGGAGGCCGTGTCACTGCCGCTCGTCATGGCAGAGAAGAGCTTTTTCGACATCATCCAGCTCCCGTTCCTGCGCGGCAGCCGGGAGCGAGCGCTCGCCGACATGAACAGCGTCGCCATCAGCCGCACCCAGGCGATGACTCTGTTCGGAAGCATCGACGTGGTCGGGCGGACGATCGACGGCCTTCGCCGCGGCGAGCCTTACAGCCTGCGTGTGAGCGGCGTGTTCGAGGACCTTCCCCGCAACAGCCACATGTACTTTTCGATGGTCCGCCGGATTACGGAGGAGGAGAAGGAGGCCTGCGGCTGGACGTGCATCAACGGCAACGTCTACCTGAAGCTGCGACCAGGCGCCGACGGCGAGTCCATCAACCAGCGCCTCCAGGTCTGGGAGCGGCGTGGGATCCCCGCGCGCAATGTCGCCGGGCAGCGGGTCAGCGAAGGGGACCTGTTCGACTGGCGCCTCGTCAATATTCGCGACGTCCATCTAAGCGGCGCCGAAGGCGAGGCCGAGCGGCCCGGCAACGACCGGCGCACCATTATCACCTTCACGATCGTCGCGCTGCTGATCCTTGGCATTGCGGCGATCAACTTCGTCAACCTCGCCACGGCGCGTGCAAGCCAGCGGGCGCGCGAGGTGGCGCTGCGCAAGGTATTAGGGGCAAAGCGCAAGCAGCTCGTTGCTCAGTTCCTCGGAGAGTCGATGCTGCTGACGGCTGTCGCAATGCTCATCGCGCTGGCGCTCGTCGAGCTTGGTCTTCCATATCTCTCGTCCTTCCTCAATACCGAGCTCGAGGTAAGCTATGCAGGAGTGAACGGGGTCCTGCTGCCGGTGCTATTGCTCTGGCTGCTCGTAGGACTGGCAGGTGGTCTTTATCCGGCTTTCTACCTCTCGCGCTACCAGCCGGGCGAGGTGCTCAAGGCCAACAAGTCGGCGGCCGAGCCGCTGGGAACCGGGCGCCTGCGCTCGGTCTTGGTCGTGGCCCAGTTCGCCGTGTCAATCGGGCTCATCATCTGCACCATCGTCGTCTACACCCAGACCGCTTTTGCGCAGAAGAGCGACCTGGGCTTCCGGCGAGAGGGCCTCATTCAGATCGATGGGGGGAACCGGGCGCAGGTCATCCCGGCGCGGGAAGAGTTGATGCGGCGCATCGCCGCGGTTGATGGCGTGGAAGGCGTCACAGCCGGGAATATCTGGGTGGCGAGCGGACAGACGCTCAACACCGACGTCCAGATCCCCGGTCGTTCCTCGCTGCCGCTGATCGGCTTTTACAGCGTCGAGCCGAGTTTCTTCGACACCCTCGGCATCAGACTGCTCGCCGGACGTACGCTGTCCCGCACCTTTGCCAAGGACAGCGCCTGGACGCCTTACGAACCAGAGGAGGCTGTCGAGCCGGCGCAGCGGGAGATCGTGCAGCGCGGCGTTAACATCGTCATCAACGAAGAGGCGGCGCGCCGGATGGGGTTCAGCGGCGCCGCCGATGCGGTCGGCAAGACGATCCGCGTCAACATGTATAGCGAAGAGCTCGGCCTTACGCCCGCGACGATCGTTGGAGTGGTCGCGAACAGCCGCTTCCGCTCGCTGCGCGAGCCGATCGAGCCGATCATGTTCTTTGACCGCGGCATCTACCGGCGGCTGATCGTGCGCTACCATTCGGCCGCTCCGGACCGCGTGCGCCAAGAGATCAGGCGCGTCTGGCGTGAGATGTTCCCGGAGGTTCCATTCGAAGGCGAGTTCGCCGACGAGCAGCTTGCGGAGCTTTACCAGACGGATGCGGCGCGCGGGCAGACCTTTGCCGGCTTTTCGATCCTGGCGGTGGTGATCGCCTGCCTCGGGCTGTTCGGCCTTGCTGCCTTCACCGCCGAGCGGCGAACCAAGGAGATCGGCATCCGCAAGGTGTTCGGCGCCCGCGCTCGAGACATCGTCAAGCTGCTCGCATGGCAATTCTCCAAGCCGGTGATCCTCGCCAATCTTATCGCCTGGCCGATTGCCTGGTGGGTGATGCGCGACTGGCTCAACAGCTTCGACTCCCGGATCGACCTTGGGCCGACGCCGTTCGTGCTCGCCGGCGGGCTCGCCCTCGCAATCGCGCTCGGCACGATCGCCGGCCACGCGCTGAAAGTCGCCCGGTCGAATCCGATCAACGCGCTTCGTTACGAATAGGAAGCCTCATGTCGGATGCGATCATCTGGGCCGCAGCGCTTGTCGCCGTTACCGCCATGGTCTGCCGCGCGGGGCTGAAAGGCTGGCGGAGCTGGATCAAATTCCGCCGTTTCGAGATTTCCGCCAGGAGAGCTCCGACGGAAGAGCCCGAACTTCCACCGACGGTCCGGATCGAAATGGCACACCTCAAGGAGCGGCTGCGGAAGTTGGAAGCGATCGCGAGGGGCGTCGACCTGTAAGTTCGCTGGGGAGGAGCCGTCCCGTTGTGGGGCTCCTCCTCCTTTCGATTGGAGCGACCATATCGGGCGCGGAACGTGGCCGCTCTCCCGCGGTTTTCCCTCCGGCTAGACCATATGAAAGGGCCTGATTCACGCCTTCGGCGGAGCGCGTAGCGCTTCCACCTCAACCGATCAGGCCCTAAAGGGAGCGCTGAGCCTTGCGGATATTGCTGATCGGTGCGACGGGCCTCATCGGATCGAGCATCGCCGCACGATTGCTGGACGAAGGGCATGAAGTGATTGCCGTCGGCCGCGGGACCGATGCACCCGCGCGGAGAGTAGGGGCCAGCCGCTGGATCCGCATGGATCTCCGCAGCGCCGCCGCCCCGGAGATCTGGCTGCCGCATCTTTCGGGGATCGACGCGGTCGTGAATACAGCCGGGACGCTGCAGGACAGCGCCCGCGATTCCACGTCCGGCGTCCACGACGAAGCTCCCTCTGCTCTGTGGGCGGCTTGTGAGCGCTCGGGGGTGCGCCGGGTCGTCCATTTCTCCGCCATCGGCGTCGACCGGGGCGGCCTTAGCGACTTTTCGCGCAGCAAGCTTAAAGGCGACGAAGCCTTGATGCGATGCGATCTCGATTGGGTCATCCTTCGTCCCTCCGTGGTGGTGGGGCGTCAAGCCTATGGCGGCAGCGCGCTGTTCCGGGGGCTCGCGGCCCTTCCGCTGCTTCCGAAGAGCCCCGATGCAGGGCCGCTGGACATCGTTCAACTCGACGATGTCGTTGAGACGGTCGTGCGGCTGATCCGGCCCGGAGCACCTGCGCGGCTGGCGCTGGACCTGGCCGGACCCGACCGGCTGAGCTTCGAGGAGGTGGTGCAGGCCTATCGCCGCTGGTTTGGGTGGAGGCCGGCGCGCCTCGTATCCGCTCCGGGCTTCCTGATGGCGGCCGTTTACCGGGCCGGCGATCTGATTGCGAAGCTCGGCTGGCGGCCGCCGATTCGGACGACGGCGCGCAAGGAGATCGTGCGCGGCGCAATCGGCGACCCGGCCGAATGGCAATGGGCCACCGGAATCGAGGCGCGTTCGCTGAGCGCCGCTTTGGCAGCGGAGCCGGCTTCGGTGCAGGAACGGTGGTTCTCGCGCCTTTATCTGCTGAAGCCGCTCGCGATCGGGATCTTCGCGCTGTTCTGGCTGATGACCGGGATCGTCTCGGTGACGGCCGGTTATGGGCATGCCGTTCGCCTGATGGAGATGACCGCCGCGGCGCCGATCGCCGAGCTGAGCGTGATCGCGGGCGCCGTCACCGACGTGGTGGTTGGGCTCCTGATCCTGTTCCGCCGCACGTCCAAGCTTGGGCTGATCGTAGCCTTTGCAGTGTCCATCTTTTACGTCGTCGCCGGAACCTTGCTGCTTCCCGCGCTCTGGGCCGATCCGCTGGGCCCGATGTTGAAGATTTGGCCGATCCTCGCATTCAATCTGCTCTGCCTCGCGATTCTGGACGAACGATGACGGGATATTACGTCCTGAAGTTCCTGCATGTGATCGGCGCCACCGTGCTGCTCGGCACCGGCGCCGGCATCGCCTTCTTCATGCTGCTCGCGCACCGGACCGGCGATACGGCATTGATTGCGGGCGTGGCGCGGATTGTCGTGGTTGCGGACTTCCTGTTCACGGCTACTGCTGTCGTCCTTCAGCCGATCACGGGGGTGCTGCTCGCGCGGACGGTCGGCTATTCCCTCGGCGAGGGTTGGATCGTCGTTTCGATCGCGCTCTACGTCTTCACCGGGCTTTTCTGGCTCCCGGTCGTGTGGATGCAAGCGCGGATGCGAACGCTTGCCCGGGAGGCGGCCGTCGGCGGCACGCCGCTGCCCGCCGAATATCACAAGCTGTTCCGCCTCTGGTTCGCTTTCGGCTTCCCCGCCTTTGCCGCCGTGCTCGCCATTTTCTGGCTGATGATCGCACGCCCGGACATAAACCTGTGAAGGAGCGCGAGCTCGGCCTCGGCTCGCGGCTGCTGATCGGCGGCATTGCCGGGTTCGTCGGCACGATGGCGATGACCGGCGCGATGCGGCGGCTGCACGCAAGGCTGCCGGCAGAGGAACGCTACCCGCTCACCCCGCGCGAGATCATCGACAGCGCGGCTGAACAGCAGGGAATCGAGCTCGGCAACGAGGCGGCCAAGGACGCCACCATGGCCGGCCATTTCCTTTACGGCGCCGCCTGCGGAGCGGCTCTTGGCGCGATCAACCCCCACATGGGGCGGGCGAGCGGGGCGCTTGCAGGCGCGGGCGTCTGGCTCTTGAGCTATATGGGCTGGATTCCGGCCGCCGCTATCCTCAAGCCCGCACCCGAGCACCCGCCGCGCCGCAACCTGCTGATGATCGGCGTGCATCTCGTCTGGGGCGCATCAACTGCGGCGGCGATGCGGGAGCTCATCGCCGTTCGGCGCACGATGATCGAAGCCGGGCCCGATCGGGACAAGCCGGCCGAGCCGCTCAATCGACGTGCGGATTGAAGTTGGGCGGGTCGCTCGCCGGGAAGCTCTCGTCGGACGCCTCGTCGACCTTGCTCCAGGTCTTGGGCGGATCGCGCATCGCCGAGGGGCCGGCAGGCCGCACATTGCCGGTGTTGCCGACGGCCCCGTGGGCGCCGCCGCCGCTCAGGGCGGGCGCCGGCAGATCGTCATAATCATCGCCGCCTCTGGTGAGGCGCCGGCTCACTAAATAGCCGATGCCGGCCGCGCAGGCGGCGCCGATTCCGGTCAGGATCGCTGCTTTTTTTCGATCGATCGCCATCATACGGTCTCCATCGTCGTGGTCTCCGCGGGCGCAAGGCCCCCCGTCTCGGCGATCTGCATCAGCTCTGCCTTGCGCGCCGCCATCTGCCGCCCGAGCATTTGGAGGTCGACCTCGCTCTTTTGTGCCTGGCTGAAGATATTGCCTGATTCCTGCTCTTCTTCCTTCACATGGTGCTCGATCTGCTCCTGCAGCACCTTCACCTTTGCCTCGAAGAAGTTCGCCTCCGCCCCGCTTGCCTCGATCTCGTTTATCAGCACCTTGGCGCCGTCATGCTCGACCAGCGCCTCGTCGATATCGCCATCGTCGATCTTGCCCCGAAGCGCCGGATAGAAGATCTCCTCCTCAAGCAGCGCGTGAACCTTGAGCTCGGTGCAGATCCGGCGTGCGATCTGCTCCTTCTTCTGGCTGTCGGACGCCCCTTCGAACTGTTCGAACAGCCCTTCCACCGTGCGATGATCCTCGGTGAGCAGCTCGATAGCGTCTTGCTTGTCCTGGCTGGCCATTGATGCCTCCTGTTGCGCTTCTGGAACATTCAGACCAAGGGACCGGTTCCCGCCTTGAACTGCCCAGGGACGCGAGCGTGAACGACACCGAAACCCTCTCCCCGTTGCTCCCGAACGAGACTGAGGAGGCGGCGCGGCGGCTGCTGTCGAAGGCGGCCGAGCGGGGGCTGAAGCTCGCCACCGCCGAGAGCTGCACCGGCGGCATGCTCGCGTCCTTGCTCACCGATGTGCAGGGGGTCGCCCACACCTTCGACCGCGGCTTCGTGACCTATTCGTTCGAGGCCAAGAATGAGATGCTCGGCATTCCGATGGACGTCATCGAGAGGAACGACGCGGTGACGCGCGAGGTTGCCGTCGCCATGGCCGAGGGCGCGCTGGAGCGGTCGCGCGCCAATGTTGCGCTGGCCATCACCGGCTTTGCCGACCGAGGAGTGGAGCCGGGGCTCG
>JALYGI010000106.1 GCA_030777185.1 Pseudomonadota bacterium | reverse complement strand
CCTTGGCTCTAACGAGGAGCTGCTCCGCCGAGCCCATGAGGATAGAGGCCTGACCCGGCCCGAGCTCGCCGTGCTCCTGTCGCATTCGAAGATGGCGCTGCAGGCGGCGCTGGAAGCGGGCAAGATCACCGAGGACCCGACCCTGACGCCCGAGCTTTGCAATGCCTTTCCCAGGCAGATGCAGGAGCGGCATGGCGATGCCATCCTCCAGCACCGCCTTCGCCGTGAGATCATCGCCACCAAGGTCGCGAACCGTTTCGTCAACCGGCTCGGCATCATCGCGCCTTTCGCACTTATCGAGGAGGAAGGCGCCTCTCTCGGGCAGGCCGCTGCGGCCTTTGTCGCCTCTGAGCGGCTGTTCGGGATGCGCGAGCTTTGGCAAGAGCTCGACACTCTGGACGTGCCGGAGCAGGCTCGGCTCGAGCTCATGGAATATGCCGCCAAAGGGCTTCAGTTCCATATCGCCGACTTCCTCCGCAGCACCCCTGCGACGATCAAGATCGAAGAGATGGTGCAGGCGGTCGGCCCCGGGCTGGAGCAGCTCGATGCAGCGCTTGGAGGGCTGCTTCGCGACGAGGCGCTGGCGCAATCGGCCGCGTTGCGCGCCCGTTTGACCGCCCTTGGCTCACCCGAATCGGTTGCCGCCAGGATCGTCCGGCTGTTCGACCTCGACGGCGCAATCGGGATCGCGACGCTCGGCCAGAAGCTTGGCGCCGACGTGGTCGTGCTGACACGGGCCTACACCAAGCTCGGCGAGGCGCTGGGGCTCGACTGGGCACAGGCGGCAGCCAACCGCTTCGCCGCCCGCGACCAGTGGGAGCGGCTGCTTGCGGCGGGGCTCGCCCGCGATTTTGAGCAGCTGCGCCTCGACTTCCTGGCCCGCAGGCGGGGCGACGATCCCAAGGCCTCCGTTGATCGGTGGGTGGTCGCGCAAGGTCCGCGTATCGACCAGTTCCGCCGAATGGTGGACCGCGCCCGCGCCGCCTCGGTCACCACCGCCCCGATGCTCGCCCAGATCGCCACCCAGGCCAGGGTACTGCTGGCACGCTGATCCTCTCGTCCCCGGGCCTGATTCAGGCCCTTTCATATGATGGAGTCGTTGTTCCACGGATCAGACCGATTAAGCCTGATCCGATCAAGGTCTGAGGGAAGGGGCTATTTCCTTGCGAACAGCCAGACGCGGATGGCGCTGGCGAGGTTCGGCGGGTCCGGCGCCTGGATGCGTTCGGCATCGATTCGAGCAACGAGCGCATTCAGTGGCAGCGCTTCGGCCTCCGCCGCCTCTCGAAGCGCGTTCCAGAAGACCGGCTCAAGGCTGATCGAGGTCGCATGGCCGGCGATCATCATCGAGCGCTTCACCGGCCCTGGCCAAGCCGGCGGCAAAGCCGCCGTCGGTCGGGTCAGCTCCCGCTGCCCGCCGTCCGTGCCGGCCGCTGCGCGCCGCGCACCGTCGTCGTTCGCCGCTGGCTCCACGACGCCTGCGCCCGTCAATACATATGCTGGCCGCCATTGATCGAGAGGGTCGAGCCGGTCACGAAGCCGGCATCCTCCCCGCAGAGGAAGACGACACCACGCGCGATCTCCTCCGCCTTGCCGAGCCGACCGACCGGAATGCGCGCGACGATCTTGGCAAGCACGTCCTCGGGCACCGCCGCGACCATCTCGGTGTCGATATAGCCAGGTGCGATGGCGTTGACGGTGATCCCGGCCCGCGCGCCTTCCTGCGCCAGCGCCTTGGTGAAGCCGTGAATGCCTGATTTCGCGGCGGCATAATTGACCTGGCCATATTGCCCGGCCTGGCCGTTGATCGACCCGATATTGACGATGCGGCCGAACTTGCGGCTGGTCATTCCGTCGAACACCGCCTTGGCCATGTTGAAGCAGCCGCCGAGATTGACGTCGATCACCTCGTCCCAGGCCTGCCGCGTCATCCGTTTCATAGTGCCGTCGCGCGTGATGCCGGCATTGTTGACGAGCACGTCGACGGGGCCGAGCTCAGCCTCGATCTGCTGCACGCCCGCGATGCAGGCGTCGTAGTCGCTGACGTCCCATTTGTAGGAACGGATGCCGGTGCGCTCGGTGAATTCGCGCGCTTTCTGCTCGTTGCCCGCATAATTGGCGGCGACGGTCATCCCCATGTCGCGCAAGGCGAGGCTGATCGCCTCGCCGATGCCGCGGGTTCCGCCGGTGACGACTGCAACGCGTGCCATAATCTCTCTCCTGTTCTTTTCTTATTGCGGCCGTTTATGGCCGAGGCAGCCAACCTTCAAGCTCGCGCCCGATTAGCGAACGCAGCATCGCCATGCCGGGTCCGCTGTCGTTGAGACAAGGCAGATAGGCGAAGCGGGTGCCGCCGGCCTCGAGGAAGGTGTCGCGGCCGCGGATGGCGAGTTCCTCGAGCGTCTCCAGGCAGTCGGCGGAGAAGCCCGGCGCGAAAATTGCGATCTTCTTCACCCCCTTTCCTGCCAGCTCGGCCAATTTGATGTCGGTCGCCGGCTCCAGCCACTTGGCGCGGCCGAAGCGGGACTGGAAGGTGACGATCAGCTCCCGGCCCATCGCCTGCCCAAGCAGGCGCGCGGTCTTGCGGCAGTGGCAATGATAAGGGTCGCCAAGCTCCAGCGTCCGTTGCGGCATCCCGTGGAAGCTGGCGATCACCGCCTCCGGCTCGAAATCGAGCGCGGCAAGCTCCGCCTCCGTCACCCGCTTCAGCGCATCGATATAGAGCGGGTCGTCATAATAAGGCGGCAGGGTGCGGACGGCGGGCTGCCAGCGTATGGTCCTCAGATAAGCGAAGGCCTCGTCATTGGCGGTCGCGGTCGTGGCGGCGCAATATTGCGGATAAAGCGGCGCGATCAGGATCCGCTCGCATCCTCCCTCCTTGAGC
>JALYGI010000105.1 GCA_030777185.1 Pseudomonadota bacterium | reverse complement strand
CGCCTGCCGAGCGCATCTCCTATGACGTCTTCAAATGGCAGCGGGAGACGGATTTGCGAGGCCTCCAGCCCGACTTGCTGGTGCTCACCGCGTCCGGCCGCTCAATCATTTCTACGGTATCCATGCTAGCTTTGCGCAGCTGAGCTCGGGCGAGGGCGCGGCCCCGTTCAAGACGGTGCAGGATTATGAGAACGGCCTCAGCCGCATGGCCGCGTTCCCGCCGATCATCGATCGTGCGATCGTCCGCATGCGCCAGGGCATGGCATCGGCCGTCGTCCAGCCGAAGCTCGTCATGCGCAACGTCGTCGAGCAGCTCGACGCGATGCTCGCGGAGAGCGTGGAGGGCAGCAGCTTCTATCGGCCAGTGAAGGCCTTCCCGGCGGGTGTTCCGGCCGCCGACCAGGCGCGGCTGAGGCAAGCCTATGCGCAGGCGATCGGGACCGGGATCCGCCCGGCCCTGCAGCGCCTCCGCAGCTTCGTGGCCGACGAATATCTTGCCAGGGCGCGGGACAGTGTCGGCCTTGGCCAGATGCCCGGCGGCGACCGGCTCTACGAATATCTCGTCAGGGTGAACACGACCACGGATCTTTCCGCCGACCAGATCCACCGCATCGGCCTCGACAATGTCGCCCGAATCCATGCCGAGATGGAGAAGGTGAAGGCGAGGGTTGGGTTCAAGGGCACGCTCAAGGAATTCTTCGAGCACATCCGAACCGATCCCAAGTTCAAGCCTGCCTCGCGCGAGGCGCTGCAGCAGGGCTATGTGGCGATCGGCAAACGCGTCGAAACCCAGCTTCCGCGCCTCTTCAGGACTCTCCCGAAGACCGGCCTCGAAGTCCGGCCCGTGCCCGCACTGACGGAGAAGGGCGCCGCCCGCGGATCCTACAATTCGGGAACGCCCGACGGATCGCGGCCGGGCGTCTTCTACTTCAACGCTTACGACCTGCCGTCCCGCACCACGCCGGGGATGGAGACGCTTTACCTTCACGAAGGAGCGCCGGGACATCATTTCCAGATCAGCCTGGCGCAGGAGAATGAAACGCTTCCCAGCTTCCAGCGCTTCGGCGGCAATACCGCTTTCGTCGAGGGCTGGGGCCTTTATGCGGAGACGCTGGGCCCCGAGCTCGGCGTGTATACGGACCCGTATCAATATTTCGGCTATCTCGATTCGCAGCTGTTTCGCGCCATCCGTCTGGTGGTGGATACCGGCATCCATTCCAAGGGCTGGACCCGGGATCAGACCATCCAGTACATCCTCGACAACAGCTCGCGCGGCCGCAGCAACGCGACGGCCGAGACGGAACGCTACATCGCCATCCCGGGACAGGCGCTTGCCTACAAGATCGGCCAACTCAAGATCAGCGAGCTGCGCGAACGCGGCGAAAAGGCACTCGGCGCGCGGTTCGACCTACGCGACTTTCATGAGCAGGTGCTGATGTCCGGCGCGCTGCCGCTGGCGGTGCTGGAGGCGAAGATCGATCGCTGGATCGCGAGCAAAGGGGCTTGAGCCAGCCACGCACCAAAATTTATCATGTCGAGAGCGCCGCCACCTTCACGACCCTTGAGGCGGTGGAGAAGAGGAACGCTGCCGGTCATTTTCGGAGGAAGCGGGCTGCATCGCCAGCGCCTCCGCGATCAGCTTGCGGCTGTTCTCGAGGCCGTAAAGGGCAATGAAGCTCCCCATGCGGGGGCCTTGGCTGGTGCCGAGCAGGGTCTCGTAAAGCGTCCTGAACCAGTCGCGCAGATTGTCCTTGCCGAAGCGTGCCTTGCCGACCTCATAAACCTCGTTCTGATAATCCTCGGCGCTCGCATCGTCGGGGAGGGTGGCGAGGCGGCGGTCAAGCTCACTCAGCGCGTCCGCTTCTTCAGGCGTCGGAATGCGGCGCCTCAGCGAGTCCTTCACGAAGTCGCGGAAATAGACCACGGCATGGCCGATCAGCGCGTCAAGCTCGGGATGAGTGTCCGGCGACGCCTCGGGGGCGTAGCGCTTCACGAACGCCCAGAGCAGGTCCTTGTCGTCGGTCGAGGCGACGCCGACCAGATTGAGCAAAAGGGCAAAGGAGAGCGGCATCCGCGCAGGCGGGACCTTGCCGGCGTGGACGTGGTGAACGGGATTGCCGAGGCGCTTGTCCCATTCTTGGCTAGGATAGGCGGCGAGGAACTGCTGATATTCGTCCACCGCCTTGGGGATGATTCCGAAGGAAAGCTGCTTCGCTTTTCTGGGCTCCCGATAGATATAGAAGCTGAGGCTCGTCTCCGGCGCATAGGTCAGCCATTCATCGATGGTGACGCCGTTGCCCCTCGTCTTAGAGATCTTCTCCCCATTCTCGTCGAGAAACAGCTCGTAGTTGAAGCCCTCCGGCGGCCGGGCGCCGAGGATCCGAGCGATCTTGGAGCTTTGGATGACGCTGTCGATGAGGTCCTTGCCGGCCATCTCATAATCGACGCCCAGCGCGACCCAGCGCATTGCCCAGTCGACCTTCCACTGGAGCTTGGCGCCTCCGGAGAGGATCGACTGCTGGGTCGCCTCGCCGGTAGCCGGTTCGGTATAGCGGATGATGCCGGCTTCGGGGTCGATGAGCTCGATTGGCACCTGCAGCACCTTGCCCGTCGCGCGGCTGATCGGGAGCACGGGCGAATAGGTCTGCCGCCGTTCCTCGCGAAGCGTCGGCAGCATCACGTCCATGATTGCGCCGTAATTGCGCAGGACCTGCTTCAGCGTCTCGTCGAACCGGCCTCCATTGTAGCAGTCGGATGAGGCCAGGAACTCATAGTCGAAGCCGAAGCGGTCGAGGAATTGCTGGAGGAGGTTGTTGTTGTGGTGGCCGTAGCTGGCATGTCCGCAGCCATAGGGATCGGGCACTCGGGAGAGCGGCTGATCGAGATGATCGTGCATCATCTCCTGGTGCGGCACGCCCGGCGGCACCTTCCGCATCCCGTCCATGTCGTCCGAAAAGGCGATCAGGCGGCTCGGCCAATCGACCAGCTCGGAGAGCGCGTGGCGAACCATCAGTGTCCGAGCGACTTCCTGGAAGGTGCCGAGGTGCGGCAGCCCACTCGGGCCGTAGCCGGTCTCGAAGATGATCCCGCGATCGCCCGGCCCGTCCGGATAGCGCTTCAGCAGCTTGCGTGCTTCCTCGTAGGGCCAGCTCTTGGCCACCATGGCCGCATCGCGAAGCTCTTGAGGTACCGACAATTGTTGCCCTTTCGTTCCTGCCGCTCCATTTAAGGGCGCATGGCGGCCTCTTTGCCCTATCGCGCGCTCCACGCAACCCATGGCGGCATCTGGACGGCCGGGCCGGACGGCCGGGTTGAAGCGCTTGGCCGGGGCGAGGCGATCGCACTGGCGGCCGAGAGCCCGCTCATCATGCTGAACGCTCCGCTCGTGGGGCAAAGGCTCGGCTACCCGGAGCTTTCGGGGCTCGATCTCCTCGAGCTGTTCGCCTTCGTCCACCCCGCCCGCTTCGCAGTGCCCACGCCCAAAGGCTTGGCGCATGCGCTTGGCCTCGATCCGCCCGAGAGCGACGATGGAGCCCCGATTTTTCTTCGCCAGGCCGCGGAAGCGCTGCTGCGGCGCATGGACGGCGATTGGTCGGAGCGGGAAGGCGCCTGGGCATCGGCGCAGTCGCTCTACCGGCTGCGTTGGCCCTGGTCGCCGGCGATCGCGGACCGGCTGCGGCGTCCCGAGCGGGACGAGCGCTGGCTGTTTTCCCGCCTTGCCGAGTGGGAGGAGAGCGGCGCGCGCGCCCAGCCGAGGCCGGTTCGGATCGAGGCCGACGAGGCGGTGGAGCGATTGGCCGGCCTTACCGGGCGGGGAGCGGAGCCGAGGGAGGGGCAGCGCGATTATGCCGCCGCCGCGGCAGGAGCTTTCGCGCCGCGAAAGACCGAAGGCCAGCCGAACCTGCTCCTGGCCGAAGCGGGAACTGGGATCGGCAAGACTCTGGGCTATCTTGCGCCCGCCTCGCTCTGGGCGGGGAAGGCGGATGGCGCGGTCTGGGTGTCGACCTTCACCAAGACGCTGCAGCGGCAGCTCGACCGCGAGAGCGAGCGCCTTTTCCCCGATGCGGACGAGCGCAAGCGCAAGGTCGTGGTTCGTAAAGGGCGGGAAAATTACCTCTGCCTGCTCAACCTGGAAGATGCCCTCCAGGGCGGCTTTGCCGGGCGGGCGGCGATCCTGGCGCAATTGGTCGCGCGGTGGGCGGCTTATACGCGCGACGGAGACATGGTCGGCGGGGACATGCCGGGGTGGCTGCCGACCCTGTTCCGCCGCGCGGGTTCCACGGCGCTGACCGACCGTCGCGGCGAGTGCGTTTATGCCGGCTGCCCGCATTATCGGAAATGCTTCATCGAACGATCGGCCCGGGCGAGCGCCGATGCCGACATCGTGATCGCCAACCACGCGCTGGTGATGGTCAACGCCGCGCGCGGGCGGGAAACGGGGAGCCCGACGCGGATCGTCTTCGACGAGGGCCATCATCTGTTCGATGCGGCCGATTCCACCTTCGCGGCGGCGCTGACCGGGCAGGAAACGATCGAACTCAGGCGATGGCTGATCGGCCCCGAAGGCAAGTCGCGCGGGCGCCGGCGCGGCCTCGCCGCTCGGCTGAGTGACGTCGCTTCCTACGACGAAGCGGGCGCGCTGGCGCTCGACTCCGCCGTCCAGGCGGCGGGAGCGCTTCCGGGGGAGGGATGGCTACAGCGCTTAGGCGAGGGGGCGCCGTTCGGTCCGTTGGAGAAGCTGCTCTCGGCGGTGCGAGGCACCGTCTATGCGCGCGCCACCGCGCAGGATGCGGGATATGGATTGGAGACCGAGGTTGCCGAGCTCGATGGCGATCTCGTCGAGGCGGCGGCGCCTGCGGTCGAAGCCATGGAGCATCTGTTGCGGCCGCTCATCGCCTTGGCCAAACGCCTAGAGGCGGTGCTCGAGGATGCGCCCGATTGGCTGGACGCGCAGGCGCGCGCGCGCATCGAGGGGGCCATCGGCGGCCTTTCCTGGCGTGCGCAGACCTTGTCGGCCTGGATCGCGCTCGCAGCGCGGATCGGCGGGCCGGCCGACGCGGACTTCATCGACTGGCTTGCCGTCGAGCGGGCCGATGGTCGTGAATATGATATCGGCATCCACCGGCGCTGGCTCGATCCGACGCGGCCGCTTGCCGAAGCCGTGCTGAAGCCGGCGCATGGCGTCGTCATCACCTCGGCTACGCTGCGCGGCGCTGAAGGCTGGGCAGGGGCCGAGGCCCGGACCGGCGCCTGCCATCTCGACCAGCCGGCCGCGCATTTCAGCGCCGACAGCCCTTTCGATTATGCCGAGAATAGCGAGGTGCTGATCGTCACCGATCTGAAGCGCGGCGACGTGGCGCAGCTCGCCGGCGCTTATTCCCGCCTGATCGAAGCGGCAGGCGGCGGCACGCTCGGCCTCTTCACCGCGATCCAGCGCCTGAAGGCGGTCCATGCCAGGATTGCCGACCGGCTGGCCCGCGCAGGTCTGCCGCTCTACGCCCAGCATGTCGATCCGATCGATACCGGCACGCTGGTCGATATCTTCCGTGACGATCCGCGCGCCTCCTTGCTCGGCACCGACGCGCTTCGCGACGGTGTGGACGTGCCCGGGCGTTCGCTCCGGCTGGTGGTGATGGAGGGGGTGCCGTGGCCGCGGCCTACGGTGCTGCACGCCGCGCGGCGAGCGGTCGGCGGCGGCTCGGCTTATGACGATCGGGTGGTGCGGGCGCGGCTCGCCCAGGCGTTCGGCCGCTTGATTCGCCGCAAGGAGGACAAAGGCATGTTCGTGCTCCTTTCAGCGGCCACGCCCTCACGCCTTTTCACCGCCTTTCCGCCGGGTGTGCAGGTGCGGCGTGTCTCGTTCAGCGAAGCCGTCGACCGGGTGCGGTCCCGCCTTTCAACCGAAACCGCTTTGGGGCATCAGCTCCCTGAGCTTAGGGCGGCCGAAGGGACGAGATGAAGACGCTGACGCTGCTGCGCCACGCGAAATCCGGATGGGACGATCCGGTGGCGCGCGACTTCGATCGGCCGCTCAACCGCCGCGGCCGGCGTGCGGCCAAGACCGTCGGACGCGAGATGCGGGCGCAGGGCCTCGTCTTCGACCAGGTGATCGCCTCGCCGGCGGCGCGCGTGGTGGAAACCTTGGCGGACATTGCGGACGGCTATGGGCGATCGCTCGAGCCGCGATTCGATCAGCGCATCTATCTTGCCACCAAGGAGACCTTGCTCGACATCGTGCACGAAGCCGACGACGGCGCGGAGCGCCTGCTCATCGTCGGCCACAACCCTGGGCTTGAAACGCTGGCGATGCTGCTGACCAGCGGCAAGGGCCTGCGGACGGAACTCGCAATCAAATATCCGACCGCAACCGTGGCGGAGATCAGCCTGCCGGTGG
>JALYGI010000104.1 GCA_030777185.1 Pseudomonadota bacterium | reverse complement strand
GAGAAGAACCGTCGGGCTCACGACATAGCCGACCCGGGCGCCAGCCGTGAAATTGCGGCCGGTCTCGAAGGTGACCCGGCGATCGGGAAAAGGCTCGTCATTCTCACCGAGATCAACGCCGGCATAGCCGCCGAACGCAAGCCGGCCCGACTCGACGTCGAAGCCGACTTCGCCGCCGATCGAGAGGTCGCTGGCGGTCGAGCCGCTGCTGAAATTCCCACGGCCGCCGAAGTCGCGTGTGTCCTTGATGCTGATGTTGGTGCCGTCCCAGCCGAACCGGCCTTCCACGCGCGGGCCGCTGAAAGTCTGGGCGGCTGCGGGAGAAGCAGCAAGAGTGAGTGCGGCCGCCGACGCTATGGCGAAAATCAAGTGAGCTTTCATGTCTTTCCCCTTTGAGGATAGAATGATTGGGGCGCTCGGGAACTCGAGCGCCCCCTTTTTAGAACCTAAGCCGTGCGCTGGCTGCGAAGCGGCGACCCAGCTGATCATTGACGCTGCCGGGAATGAAGCCGTCGAAATAACGCTGGAAGCGGCGGTTGAACAGGTTCGTGACCGACAGCGTGAAGCGGAAATCGTTCGTGGGGTCGAAAAAGATGCCGCCGCTGACGGTGTAGTAATCCTTGTACTCGTCAAACTCGCGCGCGTCCGGGCCGGATCCTGGTCCAGGCGCCCGGTTGAAGCGGGACAGTAGCTGCTCTCCAACATAGTTGATCGTCGTGTTGATGCCCCAATTGTCTTCGGTGTAGCGCAGCCTCAGCTGAGCGGAGAATTCCGGATCTCCCACCGTGCCGTCGCTCCGAGCGGGTGCGACGCCAGTGATGTTGTTGATGCGGCGCCGCACGTAGAGCAAGTCGCCTCCCATGCCGAAGGTGCCATCCAGCCCAAGCGCGGACAAGGGCAGGCTGTAGTTCATCGTCCCTTGAATGCCGCTGAACTTGATGTTGACGCCGTTGACGAAGCCAGTGCGGATCGCCGGATTCTGTGGATCGTTGGGCACCTGCCCCTGCGCGTCTCGGCCGATCCTTGAGCAGAATGCATTGCCGTTCGCCGGATCGCTGGCATTGAATTCGGGATTGTCGAAGCAAGCCGAAACAATCTGCGCAACGGTAAGGCTCGCGATCGGCTGATTCAGCGTGATGTTGACATAATCCACGCTTGCACTGAACCGAGGCAGGAAGCGGGGCCGAGCGATTATACCGAACGTATAGGTGTCGGCCTCCTCGTTCTCGAGGTCGGGATTGCCACCAGTCTGGAACGGAACCGAGGCCTGCGACGCTCGCAGCGGAGTCGCAGTCGGGAAGCGGGCGAGGAACGCCGCGCAATTGCGCGCGCGCACCGCGGGAGCCGGACCAGTATTTATGTTTCCCGGCGAGCAGAGATCGGCCACAAACGTAGTAGCGTTCGAAACCGGCAGGAACAGTTCGACGATGGAGGGGGAGCGGAACGAACGGGTGAAGTTCCCACGGAACTCCAGGTCCGGGATCGGCGCGAAATTGCCGCCGACAGCCCAGGCGAAGAAACCTCCGTTCACGGTGTTGTGAACGTAGCGGCCGCGGCCGAACAGCTGCAGGTTGTTGAGGAAGGACAGACCCGTATCGGGCGAAACGAGGGGCAGGACAACCTCACCGAACACCTCGTTGAGAGTGTATTCGCCGGCCACGGGTGTCACGGCCGCCTGCCGGGTCACGTTGTTCTGCAGGGCCGGGTCCGGCGTGAAACTCCCTTCTTCCTTGCGATTCTCGTAGCCGATGTTGAACCCGACTGGACCGCCCCAAATATCGAAGAGTGAGCCGCCGGCATTCACGTTGAAGACCGTCTGCTCAAGCCTGGCTCTGCTCTCCAGGTCGATGATGATGTAGTCACGCGCCGCCTGCGACGACGTTCCTTCGCCGAAAGGATTGAGCGGAGCGCAATTGGGATCGGCCCGCGGCGTCCCCCCAGGGGCTGCAAAGCCGTTTCCGCCAATGCGGGTTCTCGCAGTGGTGCAGACGATCTGGCCCGCAGCATTGCGAGTGACGTTCACCGCATTGATGAAATTCTGCGCGTTGAAGTCTTGGCCGAAGTCGCTGACTTTCGTGACGCCGTGATTTGCCGACGCCTCGAAGTTGAAATTGCGGCCAAAGATTTCAAAATCGCCCCTCAAGCCGGCAACTCCGCGGTTGAGACGGGTCTCGTTGAAGCCGGTAAGATCCGCAAGGTCAGCGAAGGTCCTCGACAGTTCAAAGTCGGTGACACCTCGCCGCGTGAGTTCTGCTCGCGCCTGCGGGGTCAGGAACGGGTTATTCACGTTCAGCTGAAGCGCAGCTTGAAATCCACCAAGAAGGTTGGAGTTGAAGCGGGGCTGCTGAACGAGCTCGTCGGCACGCGACCGGAAGTGAGTGCCTTCGACGAAGAAGTCGATGTTGTCGGTTATTTCGAAGGTGAAGAAGCCATTCAAAATCGTACGCGTCAAGTCGCTGGTAATCTGGGTGAAATCCTCGAACCTGAAGCCTTCTCCTCCTGGAACGGAGATGTTGTTGAACAGGATTCCCTGTCTGAAGGGAACAAGGTTTCCATTTGTGTCGAACTGCAAAGCATTGTTGGTTGGAACGCCCGCGCCGATGCTGAAGTTGAAGCAGGACGAGGGATCCCTAGGATTGCGGCATTGGGCGGCACCGGTTCCGGAAAGATTGGTCCTCGAAATCAAGCCGCCCCGCGTCAGGAACGGAATGGTGATGCCGCGTGCAAGAACGACTCCCGGCGCCAAATCGTTATTGGTGTTGTTGAAGCCGATATTGGGGTTGAGGCGCCCGTCGCCGGTTGGGCCGATCCCGCTTGGCCTCAGCCGTGCCGCTTGGGCCGCGCTGGGATTGAGGGCTCCGGATATTCCCAGGCGAAGGAAATCGCGGGCGGTTGAGAGAACGCCTCGAACGTTGTCATGGGACGCCGAAAGAGTGATGTTCGCGCGGCCGTCGAAGAAGTTTCTGCCGACAAGAGCAGAGGCGTTGTAGCGGAAGTTGTCGCCTTCCTCCGTTATTCCGCTGAGGCCGGTCACCTCGACGCCGTCGAACCGGCTTCTGAGGATGATATTGACCGTGCCCGCGATGGCGTCGGAGCCATAAATCGGAGCGCCGCCGACCGAGACGGTGTCGATCCGGTCGAGCAGGATGGCCGGAACCACGTTGAGGTCGACCTGCGTTCCGAAGGACGCATTGTTCAACAGCGCAGGCACGTTCGAGCTGACGAAGCGGCGCCCATTGACCAGCGTCAGCGTGCGGTTCGAGCCGAGCCCGTAATTGTTGACGAAATTGACGCCCTGACCGAACTGGCCCTGCCCGCCGGCGGGCGTCACGCTGCCGCGGAAGCCAGGCAGTTCGTTCAGTGCGTCGGCGACGTTGGTGAAGTTGCGCTCCCGGATCTGACGGTTGTCGAGCGTAACGGTCGGTTCGAACGACTCGAGGTTCGGCAAGCGAATACGCGTGCCGGTGACGGTGATCGCCTGACCTTCGGGTTCGGAGCCGTCGGCGTCGCGGCGGGCGGGCTCGGATTCCGACGGCGCGCAATCGCCGGTGGCGGGATCGTAGTTGGGATCATCGGCGCCGCACTGCTGCTGGCCGGGGGCGGGCTGGTTCTGAGCTTGGCCTGAGGCGGGCTGGTCCTGAGCTGTTTGCGCATAGGCCGGCGCAGCCGCTGCGGCGAGAACGCAAAAAAGGGCAGCCGAACGCAGCGCGCTCGTGCCGAGCAATCCGAATTTCGTCATCCCAATCATCCTTTCCGAGCGGCGGGCTCTTTGGCCCATGCGACACTCATCCGCTGATCCGATTCAAAAGCGCGCACAAGCACCAGCCGGGCAAATTAATGGATTGTTCATCAGTGTGACCAGCGGGCAACATGAGCCTGAAGTCAGAGCTTCAGCTTCAGCCTGAGCAGCAAGGGCAGGATCCACCTCCGAAACATGCGAAACAGATTGTCACGGAGGTGAAACGCCAGGCTAAGAGTCTCGTGGTCTCCGGACCAGCATTTGGCAGTTGAATTTGCGAATGACGAAAAAAAGGCCGCCCGAGGGCGGCCTAGTGTTCGAAATGAGCTCGCCTTTGTCATGATCGGGCATGCACGGCTTAGAATCGGT
>JALYGI010000103.1 GCA_030777185.1 Pseudomonadota bacterium | reverse complement strand
GGACAGGGTCTTCTCCCGCACCTCGTCCCACAGCCGGGCGAGATAGTCGAAGTCGCGCTTGATCTCGACCTTGGTACGCTCGAGGCCCGCGGTGCGGACGATCAGGCCCATGGTGTCCGGAAGCTTGAGGTCGGCGATGATCGACTTCAGACGCTTGCGGTCCGAGCCGTTGGAGATCTTCCGGCTGATGCCGCCGCCGTTGGAGGTGTTGGGCATCAGCACGCAATAGCGGCCGGCAAGCGAGAGATAAGTGGTGAGCGCGGCACCCTTGTTGCCGCGTTCTTCCTTGACGACCTGGACCAGCAGCACCTGGCGGCGGCGGATCACGTCCTGGATCTTGTAGCGGCGGCGCAGATTCTGGCGCTTGCGCCTCAATTCGTCGGCGGCATTCTCTTCCGAGCCGCTGGCCGCGTCGGCCTTCGGCGGAGCACTCCCCTCCTCGTCATCGAACCCTTCGCGGTCTTCGCCCTCTTCGCCGGGGCCGCGGACATCGTCGCCGACCTCCTCGAGATCGTCAGAGCCGCGCTCGGCGGAACCTTCCTCCTCGTAGCCCTCATCGTCGTAGCGGGCATCCTCCGCGGCACGCAGCCGCTCTTCCTCAGCGGCATGCTCGGCTTCCTCGCGGAGCAGAGCCTCGCGATCTTCCTTGGGGATCTGATAGTAATCGGGATGAATTTCTGAAAAGGCCAAGAAGCCGTGGCGGTTGCCCCCGTAATCCACGAAAGCCGCCTGAAGCGACGGCTCGACCCTGGTGACCTTGGCTAGATAGATATTACCCTTGAGCTGCTTGTGCTCGGCGGACTCGAAATCAAATTCCTCGATCCGGTTTCCCTTGACCACGGCCACCCTGGTCTCTTCCTGGTGGCGCGCGTCGATCAACATGCGCATTGTCATCTAATTCACTCCACGCGCGCACCCTGTCCTCGAAGGATGTGCGGCACGCGCGTTCGAATATGGACGAAGGCGCTGCCAGGCCGGCGCGCGCCCCCACTGTCCGGGTTAAAGGAAAAATCGTGTCTGCTGGCTGCGGCAGGCCGGCCATCGCCGGCCTCCAAGTCCCCGCCAGAACGCCGGAACCCGCAAGGGGGCGTTCGATAAGCGGAGAGAAATGCCTCATTCAGCGTCAACCTAGATATCCGGCCGAAAGGCCAGCTTCGATACTATGCGGTTTAAGATAGTGCGGAGATGATCCGACTTAAATCTCGACCGACTTTATTGCTAGCATCGCTTGGATGAAGCGGCAACAGATTAACAGCGCATCCTTGCCATCCTGATAACAAGCCCCGACGGCGCAGCCCGCGCCCCTGTCTTGCCGCGGAAGTGCCCGCCAATTTCGTGCTGGACCAAAAGGCCAGGGAAGCGGCAAATAGCGCTATGTCGCTGGTTGCGTTGCTTCTCTCGATTTTGCTGGTCATGGCGCCGGGGCTGCTTGGCGCGCCGGCGGTCGAGCGCGCCGACGCGGACGGCGGCCTCACGATCGACCTCACGCCGGGCGGCGGCGAGACGGCAAAGAACCCGGCGGTGCTCGGACCGGCCGGACGGCCGCTGGTAGTGATCGATGCCGGCCATGGCGGGCGCGATCCGGGGGCCACCTCCCCCTTCGGCGGCCGGCAGGAGAAGCATGTGACGCTGGCCCTTGCCCGTGCGATACGGGACGAGCTCCTGAAATCGGGGCGGGTGCGGGTCGCGCTGACTCGAGACGAGGACCGCTACGTCGTGCATTCAGAGCGCTATGGCATGGCTCGGCGTCTGGGCGCGGAATTGTTCATCTCCGTGCATGCAGACGCAGCGCCGTCCAACGATCGCGCGCGGGGCGCGACGATCTACACGCTGTCCGAAGTCGCATCGGACCGTCAGGCGGCCTTGCTGGCGGCGCAGGAGAACAAGTCGGACCTGATCGCGGGCGTCCACACCGCCGGCCAGGACGAGACGGTGAACCGGATCCTGATTGACCTTGCCCAGCGCGAGAGCATGGATGCGTCCGCAGCCTTTGCGCAGCTCCTGCGGCGGGAAGCATCGGCCTTCTTCCCGTTTCGGCCGCGATATCACGAATTTGCCTCGCTGCTGGTGCTGAAGGCACCCGACATTCCTTCGATCCTGTTCGAATCCGGCTATCTCACCAACGCTGAGGATGCCGCCTACATCCAATCCCCCGAAGGCCAGCAGCAGATCGCGACCGGCATGCGGCGAGCGATCGAAGCTCATTTCGCGCGGCGCCTGATCCGCACCGCCCAGCGCTGATTTCGCTCCCTCGGACGAAGCCATCCGGACCGTGGGCTAATGGACCTTCACCCGTTCGGCTAACTCGGCTAAACGCTGCGAACAGATGGACTCCGCAACAAACAAAACAACGCGTTTCGCGCTTCATCGCGAAAATGCAGGGCGTTTCGGCGCCGCATTCCGGCAGCTTTGGGCCAAGCGCTGGGCGCGCATCCTGGCGATGCTGCTCGCCTTGCCGGTCATTGCCTATTTCCTGCTGTGGCTGCTGTTCGCGCAGGGCCTGCCCTCGGCTGAATCGCTGCTGACCTATCAGCCTGCTTTGCCTACCAATGTGCGAGACACGAACGGCGAGCCGGTGCAGTCCTTCGCCCGCGAGCGGCGGGTCGAACTCGCGTTCGAGGAATATCCGCCCAAGCTCATTCAAGCCTTTCTTGCTGCGGAGGACCGAACCTTCTTCCAGCATGGCGGGATCGACTATCCGGGTCTCGTCGGAGCCGTGTTCGACTATGTTTCCAAGGTGGGATCGGGCGAACGCGCCCGTGGCGGTTCCACGATCACGCAGCAGGTCGCCAAGAACCTCTTGCTCGGAGACGAATATTCCGTGACCCGCAAGGTCAAGGAAGCGTTCCTCGCCCGCCGCATCGAGGATGTGCTAACGAAGCCGCAGATCCTCGAACTTTATCTCAATCAAATCTTCCTCGGCCGGAACGCCTATGGCGTGCAGGCGGCAGCACGGGCCTATTTCGACAAGGATGTCGATCAGCTCTCCGTCCACGAGATGGCATATCTCGCGGTGCTGCCCAAGGCGCCGAGCAATTACGATCCGGAGCGCCGCCGCGAGCGTGCGCTCGAACGGCGAAATTGGGTGCTGCGCGAGATGGAGCGGAACGGCTTCATCACCGCCTCGGAGCGCGCCGAAGCGCAGGCGCAGCCCCTCGGCACCGTTCGCGGCCCGAGGAACAGCGTCAAGAATGTCGGCGGCTATTTCATGGAGGAAGTGCGCCGCCAGCTGGTCCAGCGCTATGGCGAGGACGACAAGACTGGGCCGAAGGGGCCGAACAGCGTCTATGCGGGCGGCCTGTGGGTCCGCACCTCCTATGACGGCGACAAGCAAAAGGCGGCCGAAACGGCGCTTCGCGACGGGCTGATCCGCTACGACCGCGGTAAGGGGTGGCGCGATCCGGGCCTCAGCGTCGACATGTCGCGCGATTGGCGCAGCCAGCTCGCCATTGCCGATTACGGCGTCGGCTATCCCGATTGGCGGCCAGCGGTGGTGATCTCCAGCGAAGGCAGCAGTGCCACGATCGGCTTCACCGACGGAACGACCGGCACCCTTCCCTCCTTTGCGGCCGCAATGCCGAAACGCGGAACCGGCAGTCCCGCCTTTGATTTCCTGCGCCCGGGAATGATCATTGCGGTCAAGGATGAGGGCGGCCATTACGGCCTCCGCTCGGTTCCGGAAATCTCGGGCGGCTTCGTCGCGCAGGAGGTGGCGACCGGCCGCGTGCTCGCCATGCAGGGCGGCTTCGCAATGGGCGGCGGACAATTCTTCAATCGCGCCACCCAGGCCAATCGCCAGCCCGGCTCGACCTTCAAGCCCGTCGTCTATTCCGCCGCGCTCGACAATGGCATGACCCCCGCCTCGATCATCGTCGACGGGCCGTTCTGCGTCTTCCAGTCGGCTTCACTGGGCAACAAATGCTTCCGCAACTTCTCGGGCGGCAATGCCGGGCCGCAAACGATGCGCTGGGGCCTTGAGCAATCACGAAACCTGATGACCGTTCGGGCCGCCAATCAGACCGGAATGGAGAAGGTGACCAAGCTCGCCAAGATCCTCGGCGTCGGCGATTATCCCAATTACCTCTCCATCTCGCTCGGCGCCGGCGACACCACGGTGATGAAGATCACCAATGCCTTTGCGATCCTGGCCAATCAGGGACGGGCGACCACACCGACCCTGATCGATTATATTCAGGATCGAAACGGCAAGGTGATCTATCGCGCCGACACCCGCCCGTGCGAGGGATGCAACGCGCGCGACTGGAACGGCCGCCCGATGCCGCGGCCGCCGCTCCGCACCAAGCAATTGATGGACCCGATGACGGCCTATCAGATGGTCCATATCCTGGAAGGCGTGATCCAACGCGGCACCGCGCAGGTGCTTCGCGATCTCGGACGGCCGCTGTTCGGGAAGACCGGCACCTCGACCGGGCCGACCAACGTCTGGTTCATCGGCGGCTCCGCCGATGTCGTAGCGGGCGTCTATATGGGCTTCGACCAGCCGCGACCGATGGGCGGCTATGCGCAGGGCGGAACGCTGGCCGCGCCGATCTTCAAGCAATTTGCCAAGGAAGCGTTCAAGGACATGCCGGTCGTGCCGTTCCGCGCGCCGGCGGGAATCCGGATGGTTCGGATCGACCGGCGCTCCGGGCGCAAGGTGTTCGGCGCCTGGCCAACCGACGAGCCCAAGGCGGCGGTAATCTGGGAGGCCTTCAAGCCGGAAAGCGAGCCCAGGCGGTCGATCCGCCGGGAGCAGGTCGCCGACGGGCAGGCTGCAGTCGCCCGCGCCAAGGCGAAGCGTCCCGCAGCCGCTCGTCCGCGCCCCGCCCAGGCGCAGGAGAGCGATTTTTTGCAAAGAGAGGGCGGGATTTACTAGCTCTATAGCCCGTCAGGCTGCAGAGCGTGTCCCGGCGCAGGCCGGGATCCAGCTCACAGGAAACTTCTGGGCCCCGGCTTCGCCGGGGACCAGCCATTTGGAGTTCTTCATGCGCGCCGAAGCGCAAGCCCATGTCGATCAAATCCGATCGGCGATCGATCTTCTCCGCAGGTTCCTCGATTGGGACCGGGCGCTGAGGCGCCTCGACGAGCTCAACGCGCGCGTCGAGGACCCTGCCTTGTGGAACGATGCCAAGGCCGCCCAGGATGTGATGCGCGAGCGCAGGCGCCTCGACGAGGCGATCGGTGCGA
>JALYGI010000102.1 GCA_030777185.1 Pseudomonadota bacterium | reverse complement strand
CTCGACCGAGCCGATGCCGTAGAGGCAGGACACGGAGGCGACGATGATCACGTCGTCCCGCTCCAGCAGCGCCCGCGTCGCCGAATGGCGCATCCGGTCGATCGCCTCGTTGATCGAGCTTTCCTTCTCGATGTAGAGGTCGGTGCGCGGCACATAGGCCTCGGGCTGATAATAGTCGTAATAGCTGACGAAATATTCGACCGCATTCTCGGGAAAGAAGCTCTTGAACTCCCCATAAAGCTGGGCGGCCAGGATCTTGTTGGGCGCGAGCACCAAAGCGGGGCGCTGCAGCTCCTCGATCACCTTGGCCATGGTGAAGGTTTTGCCCGAGCCCGTTACGCCCAGCAGCACTTGCGTCTTCTCGCCCTGGCGCATCTGGTCGGTGATCTCGGCAATCGCGGCGGGCTGGTCACCCGACGGCTGATATTCAGAGACCAGTCTGAAAGCCTTGCCGCCCTCCGCCTTTTCCGGGCGCTGGGGGCGGTGGGGAACGAAGTTCTGGCCGGTTTCAGGCTCTTCGAGGCCCGTTCTGATCGCAATCGCCATGTTGCTCATATGGTCATTCCGGTGCGCCCGCGCTACCGTCGGCTGCCAACATCAGGGGGTCTTTCATGCGTTTCATTTCCCTTGTCCCACTTCTCGTCCTCGCCGCCTGCTCGGATGGCACCGCGCCCACAAAGCAGGAAGCGGAAGCGCCGGCAGCGGAGCAGCTCAGCGCCGGCCAGTGGGAGATGACGACTGAGGTCACCAGGCTGACCCCACGGGACAAGGGAGCGCCGGCGATCAAGACGCCGGAGGGCAGCAGGTCGACAACGAGCAGCTGCGTCGCCGAAGCCGACGTGAAGAAGCCTCAGCCGGCGCTGTTCGCGACCGAAGGATCGGAGTGCAGCTATCGGGACATCTACATGCGCGGCGGGCGCCTCAATGCGACGCTCGCCTGCTCACGCCCCGGCCTAGGCGGCACCATAGCCACTAACGTCAACGGCAGCTTCACCGCCACCACGTTCGAAGGCGACGCCACCTCCGAAACCTCGCTTTCGGGGGACGGCGACGTGCGCATCGATGCCAAGCTCACCGGCCGCAGGACAGGCGACTGCACCGCGGCTCCGGCCAAAGGCTGATCGGCCTTCATGCCTCTCATTCCGTGCCAGCGTCACCTGTTCGACATTCCCGAAGAGGTCGCTTATTTCGACTGCGCCAAGATGTCGCCGCTCCTGCTTTCGGCTGCGGAAGCGGGCCGGGCCGGCCTCATGCGCAAGGCCCATCCCTGGAACATCAAGGCCGAGCATTTCTTCGACGAAGCCGATCGCATCCGTGCGCTCCTTGCTGGGCTGATCGGGGCCGCGGCGGACGATGTCGCGATCATCCCTTCCGTCAGCTACGGAATGGCGACGATCATGGGCAACGTGTCGGTGGCCGCGGGCCAGTCGATCGTCACCTTGGCCGAGGATTTCCCGTCAACCGTCTATGCCTGCCGCTGGCTCGCGGGGCAGACGGAATCCACCTTGGTGACGGTGGCGCGGCCGGATGATGGCGACTGGACCTCCTCGATCCTCGACGCCATCGATGGCGACACCGCCCTCGTCTGCACGCCGAATGTCCACTGGGTCTGCGGCGGCCTCATCGATGTCGAGGCGATCGCAAGGCGCTGCCGCTCGGTCGGGGCGGTGCTCGTGCTGGATACCACCCAATCCACCGGCGCTCTGCCGATCGACATGGCTGTGGTCGATCCCGATTATCTCGTCGCCGCCTCCTATAAGTGGCTGCTGGGGCCCTATTCCCTAGGCTTCCTCTATGCCGCGCCGCGTCATCAGCAGGGGCGGCCGCTCGAGCAGGGCTGGATTGCCAGAGCCGGTGCGCGCGATTTCCGGAGTCTGGAAAAATACAACGAGGCGTTGGAGCCAAATGCCCGCCGCTTCGACATGGGCGAGCGCTCAAACTTCGCGCTGCTTCCCATAGCGGGCGCGGCGATCGAGCAGATCCTCGATTGGGGCGTCGCCAACATCGCCGAAACGCTCAGCGCGGTGACCGCCTCGCTCGGCGAACGGCTGCAGGAGCGGGGGATCAGTTCGCTGCCGCCCGGGCGACGCGGGCCGCACTATCTCTCGGTCCGCTTCGGCGGCGGCATGCCGGACGGTATCGAGGAGCGCCTCGCCGCGCAGAACGTCCATGTGAGCCTGCGCGGCGACGGGATGCGCATCACGCCGTACCTCTATAATGATGAAGCCGACATGGAGCGCCTGGTCCGCCTGCTCAGCTAGAGCCTGTTTCAAGCCTTCGGCGGAAGTGCGTAGCGCTTCCACCGCAACCGATCAGGCATAGACCTTGATCGGATCAGGCTGAAGCAGCCTGATCCGTGAATCAAGGTCTCAGCCATCTAAAAGGGCCTGATTCACGCTTTCGGCGGAAGTGGGTAGCGCTTCCACCTCAACCGATCAGGCCCTAGGGTGGTCG
>JALYGI010000101.1 GCA_030777185.1 Pseudomonadota bacterium | reverse complement strand
GGCTCCGGCTTCATCGTACTTGCAGCAACCCTCTCCGTGGTGCCCGCCGTGCCCGTTGCCGGCATGGCCCTGATCCTCGGCGTCGACCGCTTCATGAGCGAATGCCGGGCGCTCACCAATTTCATCGGCAATGCGGTCGCGACGATCGTCGTTGCTCGCTGGGAAGGCGCGGTGGACCTTGCCCGCCTCCGGGCCGCCTTCCGCGGCGAGGGCGGTGAGCTCACCGAGGAGGAGAGCGATGCGCTCCAGATCGAGGGGCGAAGCGACGTGCCGGCTTAAGCATTTGCCTGATACAATATATCATTGTTATGGTGGCGAGCCGGGTGCGTTGCGGCCAAGAGGAGATTGCCCATGCGTCTGTTCGGCTTAGCTGCCCTTTCCTGTCTCGCTCTACCGGCCTGCACTCAGGCGCCGCCCGATCCGCGGGGCGTCGCACCGGACGAGGTGCTGCTTCAAGTGATGGCGAGCGGCCGCACCGACACGCGGCCGGACGAGGCCCGCTTCACCGCGGGCGTTCAGACCGTCGCCGCGACGGCGGCGGCGGCGAGCGCGGGCAACAACAATGTGATGAACCGCGTCGCCGCCGCACTCGAGCGACTGGGGATTAAGCGGGACGACATGCAGACCCGCCAGATCACCCTTTCCCGGATCGATTACGGCCCCGAGCGCGGCCGCTTTCAGGCCAATAACATGGTCGAAGTACGGGTGCGGAACCTCGACCGCGCAGGCGAGGCGATCGCGGCCACGACGGAGTCCGGTGCCAACGTGCTTTCCGGGCCGGACATGACCGTCTCTGACCCGGAGGCGGCCAGCCGCTCGGCTTACGCAGCGGCCTACAAGGCCGCGCGGGCACGGGCGAACGCCTATGCCGAAGCGGCGGGCCTTGAAGTGGCACGAGTGCTGGCGATCCGCGATGGCGGCGAGAGCGGCGGACCCATCACTTATGTCGGGGATGCCATGGCGCAGGCCGCCGCTCCTCCGCCGATTGCCCGCGCCGCGCCCCCGCTGCGGCCGGGCATGAATGCAAGCGAGGTGCATGTCCGAGCCGACTTCGCACTTTCGGCCAAATAGTGCGAGAGGGGCGTGACCGAGTTCAACCTCGACCGCTTCGTGGAGGCACAGGCGCCGGTCTATGCGCAGGCGCTCACGGAGCTCAGGTCCGGGCGCAAGCAGAGCCATTGGATGTGGTTCGTGTTCCCGCAGTTGAAGGGGCTGGGAAGGAGCGCCACCGCGCAGCATTATGGCATAAGCTCAGCTGCCGAGGCGCGCTCTTACCTTGCCCATGAGCTGCTCGGGCCGCGCCTTATCGAATGCACCGAGGCCGTGCTCGCGCATCAGGGCCGGCAGGCCGAGGCGATCTTCGGGCCCGTCGACGCGATGAAGTTCCACTCGTCGATGACCTTGTTCGAGGCGGCGGCCGGTGATCGGGAGGCGTTCGCGCTTGCGTTGCGGCATTTCTACGGCGGCAGGCGTGACGAGGCGACGCTGCGGCTGCTCGGGGACGGATGAGTGGCATGGGCGAGGATGTAAGGCTGCACGAGAGCTGGCGGGTACCGCTCGCCGGCGAATTTCAGAGCCCGTACATGCAGGCGCTGAAGGACTTCCTAGTCGCGGAAAAGGCGAAAGGGCGCCGCCTTTTCCCGAAAGGCGGCGAATGGTTCCGGGCGCTCGACCTGACGCCGCTCGACCGCGTGCGCGTGGTGATCCTCGGCCAGGATCCCTATCACGGCCCCGGCCAGGCGCACGGCCTTTGCTTCAGCGTGCAGCCCGGCGTTCGCCCGCCGCCCTCGCTCGGCAACATCTACAAGGAGCTCGAGAGCGATCTGGGGCTGGCGCGGCCCAGCCACGGCTTCCTGGAACATTGGGCGCGCCAGGGCGTGCTGCTGCTCAACAGCGTGCTGACGGTGGAAATGGGCCGCGCCGCCTCGCACCAGGGCAAAGGCTGGGAGCGGTTCACCGACGCGGTGATCCGTCTCGTCAACGCTGGGCAAGAGCCGGTCGTCTTCATGCTCTGGGGCAGCTATGCGCAAAAAAAGGCGATGTTCGTCGACAGCATCGAGAAAGGCGGGCGGCACCTGGTTCTGAAGGCGGCCCACCCCTCGCCTCTATCCGCCCATAACGGCTTTTTCGGCTGCCGGCATTTCTCCAAGGCGAATGCGTTCCTGGAAGCGCGCGGCCTAGCGCCGATCGACTGGGCGCTACCGGAGAGTTGAAGCGAGTGCTTTGCCTCAGCGCCAGCGCTCCATCAGGATGGCGCGGCCCCAGCGCGTGTCCACCGGCCCGCTGACCGCGGTGAAGCCCGCTTTCTCATAAGCGCGGCGGGCGCGAAGATTGTCGGGATGCGGATCCGTGCCGATCGCAGGCGCGCCGGCGGCGAAGAGGCGGTCGCACTGCAGGCGGACGAAGGCGGTGCCGTGGCCCTTGTCCAACATACCGGGCTCGCCGATGGACTGATCGAGACCGCGCGAGCCCGGCGGCAGATGGGCGAAGGGGTGCGGGTCCCAGGCATGAGGATCGTAATCCTGCGCGTAGGCGAACGGCCGCCCGTCGAGCTCGACGATCCACATGGCGATGTTGGGATCCGCGAGGTGCCGTT
This sequence comes from Pseudomonadota bacterium, assembly GCA_030777185.1. Classification (GTDB taxonomy): domain Bacteria; phylum Pseudomonadota; class Alphaproteobacteria; order Sphingomonadales; family Sphingomonadaceae; genus Allosphingosinicella. The sequence continues at coordinate 395 of JALYGI010000101.1, read as the reverse complement.
CGAAGTCAGCCTCCGCATCGTCCCAGGGACCCCACCAGCGCTGCATGTGCGGCATCTCGCGCCAGCGAAGGAGAAGCGGGAAGTCGGCTCGGGTAGCGGGGCGGAAATGATAGCTGGCAGGCTCGGACAAGGGTGCCTCCTCCCGAAGATTAGCTGATCCGCCCGGCTGCAAAAGGACTGCGAGGCCAGGTTAACCTAGCCTGTCGATCCGGTTCAGCAATGCCTCACAGCAAAAGGCGCTTAGTGTTTTGTAGCATAGGGGCATGAAGGAGTGAGTCGGATGAAAAAGATCCTTTTGAGCATGGCGGCCGTTTCGGCTCTGGCCATCGGAGCGCCCGCCGCGGCGCAATATCAGAATCAAGGCTATGGGAACGGCAGTTACCAGAACCGCAACT
>JALYGI010000100.1 GCA_030777185.1 Pseudomonadota bacterium | reverse complement strand
GCCGGGATGACCGGGATCAAGCAGCCGCTCGTCGCCGCGATCGGCGGGCGCGGCAGCTGGTCCAACTGGCAGGGGCGCGCGCAGGCGATGCTTGGCGGACGTCCCTTCGCCAATCTTTCGATCGGCGGCCGCGACGGCACCTTCACGGTGAACGGCCCGATCCAGCCGGCTCTGATCGTTCCTCCCGCTTTCCGGCGGCTGACCTCGCCGCTCGTGCAGGTCAATCTGGTGACGAGCCTCGCGGAGCGCCGGGCGAACACCCGGCTTCGCCTGAATTCGGGGGCGCTCGCAATTGCCGCCGACGGCATTCTCGACCTTGCGCGAAGCCAATATGGCAATTTCAGGGTGGCCGCGCGCCTGCTCCAGCCCGGCGCGATCGCGCCGAACCTCAACGGGCGCGACATCCGCCTGGCGATGGTGCTGAACGGCGGCTTCGCGACGCCCCGCGTCGCCTATGACCTCCAGGCCGGAGCCATGGGTTTCGGAGCGATGGTGGTCGAGGGCCTGCGCGCCGTCGGCGCTGCGCGGATCGACACCGATCGGATCGTGATCCCCATCTCCGCCCGCGCACGGCGGATCACCGGCCTCAACGAAGCGGTCGGTTCGCTCGTGACCAACGTGGCGCTCGATGGAAGCCTGGCGATCAGCGGCACCCGCATCCTTTCCGACAATCTCCGGCTCCGCTCGGACCGAGTGAACGCGACCGCAATCGTCGTCGCCGACATCGCAAAGGGGCAGTATCGCGCGGGCCTTCAGGGACGGATCAACAACTATCTGGTTCGCGGCATCGGGCTGCTCGACATCGACAGCAATATGGATGTCGTGACGCAGGCGGGCGGCTTCGGCATCCGCGGCCGGGTCGCGGTCCGCACCCGCCGCATCGACAATGCCTCCGCCCGGGATTTCCTCGGCGGCAACGCGATCGTCACCACCGACATCAACATGAACCCCGCCGGAGTGATCGCCTTCAGCAATCTCCGAGTGGCGGCGCCGCTGGTTCGGGTGACCTCCGGCAGCGGAACCTACAGCCCCGACGGGCGGCTCAACATTCGGATGACCGGCGTCTCAAACGCTTATGGTCCGTTCGCGGTCGTGATCACCGGCACCGCGACCCAGCCCCAAGTGCGCCTGCGCGCCACCAATCCCGGCTTCGGCATCGGCCTTTCTGATGTGAACGCCCAGATCCGCGCCACCGCCCGCGGCTATGAAATCACCGCCACCGGCCAATCCCAATATGGCCCCTTCTCCGCAAATGTCCTGGTGCTGACCGGTCGCGGACCGCTGACGCTCGAGATCAGGCGGCTCGTCTTTGCCGGCATCACCTTCACCGGCCGCATCGTTCAGACCCCGGCGGGGCCGTTCGCCGGCACCTTGGCGATGAACGGGTCGGGCCTCAACGGCACGATCCGGCTCGCCGCCGCCGGAAGCGTGCAGCGCGCGGACATCTCGGCGCGTGCCAACGGCGCGCAGATCCCGGGCAATCCGCCGATCCTCATCCAGCGCGGCATCATCCAGGCGACGGCCATCCTCTATCCCAACGCGCCTTCGATCGTCGGCGACATCCAGCTCGCCGGCGCGCGGCGCGGAGACCTGCTGGTTCGTCTCGCCCGCGCCAAGATCAATTATCGCGGCGGCCGCGGCCAGGCCCAGATCCTGGCGCAGGGAACCAGCGGCGTTCCCTTCCGCGTCGCCTCGAACATCGCGCTCACGCCGACGCTGATCCGGGCCGCCGCGCAGGGGAATGTGAACCGGATCAATTTCCGCCTCGCCCGCCCGGCCCAAATCAGCAAGGTCGGCAACGGCTGGCAGCTCGCACCGACGACGATCGTGCTGCCTCAGGGCAATGTGCGCGTGGCGGGCCGCTTCGGCGGGTCCGGCATGGTCGTCCAGTCGCGGCTCGACGCGCTCGACCTGTCGATCTTCAACGTCTTCTCGCCGCGCCTCGGCCTTGGCGGCAGGGCGACGGGCAGCCTCGATTTCGCCCAGCCGACCGGCGCCTCATTCCCGCGCGCCGATGCCCGAATCAACATCGAGAATTTCAGCCGCACCGGCATTGCCACGGTGTCCGATCCGGTGAACGTCGCCTTGGTCGGAACGCTCCGGCCCGAGGGCGGAGCGGCCGCCGCCGTGATCCGCCGCCTCGGCAACGTCATCGGCCGCGCGCAGGTGAGGCTCCAGCCCTTGTCGCCGGCGGCCGGAAGCTGGACCACCCGTCTGCTCGCATCGCCGCTTGCCGGCGGGATCCGCTACAATGGGCCAGCGCAGGTGCTGTGGTCGCTCACCGGCATTGCCGACCAG
>JALYGI010000099.1 GCA_030777185.1 Pseudomonadota bacterium | reverse complement strand
AGCGGCTTGCCACCCTGCACGCGCTCCAGAGGAAGCGCGACAAGCCGCAGCTGCTCGTCACCACGGTCAATGCCGTGACGCAGCGGACGCTGACGGCGTTCCGCGTCCGCCAGCTGGTCGCGCGTCTCGCTCCGGGAGAGCGGATCGACCGCGACCGCCTCGCTTTGCTTCTCCAGGCGAACGGCTATGTGCGCACCGACACGGTCGCCGATGCCGGTGAATTTGCAGTGCGCGGAGGGCTCGTCGATCTGTTCCCGTCCGGCGAGAGCCAGGCGCTCCGGCTCGACTTCTTCGGCGATGAGATTGAGAGCGTCCGCCGCTTCGATCCGGCGACGCAGCGGACTACGGGCAGCGTTGAGGGCTTTACCCTTCTTCCTGCCTCGGAGACGCTGCTTGACGAGAACAGCGTCAAGCGTTTCCGCTCCCGCTACCGTGAGCTGTTCGGCGCCACGGCCACCGGCGATCCGCTCTACCAGGCGGTGTCCGAAGGGCGGCGGCTCTCCGGCCTGGATCACTGGCTGCCGCTGTTCGAGGAGCGGCTCGCGACGATCTTCGATCATCTCGGGCCGGACGATCTCGTCTTTCGCGATGCCGGCACGGCCGGCGCGGCCGATGCCCGCTTCGAATCGGTGGCCGATTATTATCAAAACCGCAGGCGGGCTTTGTCCGCTGATCCGGGCAGCTACCGCCCGCTGGAGCCGAAGACGCTCTACTTCACCAGAGAAGAATGGGACGCGACGATCGCGGACCGGCCGATCCATCTGGTCACCTCCTTCCACGAACCGGAGAGCGCGACCGTTCTCGACTTCGAGGTCGACAATGCGCGCGATTTCGCGCCCGAGCGTACGCAGAACGCGAATGTCTACGAAGCGGTTGTCGCTCACGTGGCCGAGTTGCGGCGCGCCGGAAAAAAGGTGGTCTTGGCCAGCTATTCGGTCGGCGCGCGCGACCGGCTGAAAGGCCTGCTCGCCGACCACGGGCTGAAGATCGTTGCTGAAGCGAATAGCTGGCAGGAGGCGCTCGGCAGCGCGTCATCGAGTGGCTCGCTTGGGTCCGCGACCCGGGTCGCGCTTGCGGTGCTGCCGCTCGATCACGGCTTTACCACCCGGGACGTCGCTCTCCTGACCGAGCAGGACATGCTCGGCGATCGCCTCGTCCGCCGCCGCAAGCGCAAGAAAGGCGCGGAGGCCTTCATAAACGAGCTGGCGACGCTCAGCCCCGGCGATCTCGTCGTCCACACCGATCACGGCATCGGCCGCTTCGAGGGGCTGACCAAGATTCCGGTCGGGAAATCCCCGCACGACTGCATCGCGCTCGAATATGCGGGCGGGGACAAGCTCTACGTGCCGGTTGAGAATATCGACGTGCTGTCGCGCTACGGAAGCGAAAGCGACGGCGTCGCGCTCGACCGCCTCGGCGGGGAGGCCTGGCAACGCCGCAAGGCGAGGATGAAGGAACGCATCCGCGAAATTGCGGGCGAGCTCATCAAGACCGCGGCCGAACGTGCGCTCCGGCCAGGCGCGGTGGCCGAGCCCGATACCGGCTATGCCGCGTTCGTCGACCGCTTCCCCTATGAGGAGACCGAAGACCAGGACCGCGCGATTGCCGACGTGATCGAAGACCTTGGCGCAGGACGGCCGATGGACCGCCTGGTCTGCGGCGACGTCGGCTTCGGCAAGACGGAGGTTGCGCTGCGTGCCGCCTTCATCGCGGCGATGGCCGGCATGCAGGTCGCGCTCGTCTGCCCGACCACCCTTCTCGCCCGGCAACATTACAACAATTTTGTCGAGCGCTTCCGCGGCATGCCCGTAGAGATCGGCCGCCTGTCCCGCCTCGTTCCGGCGGCCGAGGCCAAGGCCACGCGCGAGGGCGTCAAGAATGGCAAGATCGACATTGTCATCGGCACCCACGCCATCCTTGCCAAGGGTGTCGAGTTCAAGAATCTCGGCCTTGTCATCGTCGACGAGGAGCAGCGCTTCGGCGTGACTCACAAGGAACGGCTGAAGGCGCTCCGCTCCGACGTACACGTGCTGACGCTCACAGCAACGCCGATCCCCCGCACCCTGCAGATGGCGATGTCAGGCCTTCGCGAGCTTTCCGTGATCCAGACACCGCCGGTCGATCGGCTCGCGGTCCGCACCTACGTCATGCCCTGGGATCCGGTGGTTGTTCGCGAAGCGCTCCTCCGTGAACATTATCGCGGCGGCCAGAGCTATTTCGTCGCGCCTCGAGTGGCCGATCTCCCTGACATCGAAGAATTCCTTCGCAACGAAGTTCCCGAAGTGACCTTCGTCACCGCCCACGGCCAAATGGCGCCGACCGAAGTCGAGGAGCGGATGAGTGCCTTCTACGACCGCAAATATGACGTGCTCCTTTCGACCACGATCGTCGAGAGCGGCCTCGACATCCCGTCGGCCAACACGCTCATCATCCACCGCGCCGACCGTTTCGGCCTTGCTCAGCTCTATCAGCTCCGCGGCCGCGTCGGGCGATCCAAGACGCGCGCTTATGCCTACTTCACCAC
>JALYGI010000098.1 GCA_030777185.1 Pseudomonadota bacterium | reverse complement strand
GAGGATTGGGCGCACATCGCAGCCCAACACGGCAAGCACCAAAAGACGCAGGCCCCCAAGCAGATCATGGAGAGCCTTCGGCGGCTCGAGGCTATCGAAGTGGGATTTGCCGCGAACCAGCTCACCCATTCGCTGATGGCTGGCACCCTGGCGCGCAGATCGGGCGCCTCCGATGAGGAGGTGGTGGCGGCGCTGACTCATGACCTAGGCAAGCTGTTCTCGATCCCGAACCATGGGCCGATCGCGGCGGAGATGCTGAAGCCATACGTTTCTGAGGATATCTACCACGCAGTCTACCATCACCAGGATTTCCAAGGTCAATATTATTACAGCCACCTGGGCAAGCCCACCAACCTCAGGGATCGCTTCAAGAACGAGCCGTGGTACGAATTTGCGGTCAAGCTGGTGGACGATTGGGATGCGCCGGCCTTCGATCCGACCTTCCAACTGGATCCTCTGGAATCCTTTGAGCCGGAGGTGACACGGATCTTCTCATCACCTCGACGGATGTGATGGCGATTGGCGGCCGCAAGCGACTGAGTTCCCCCCTTCTGTTTCGAGGATCGCTCGCATTCAAAAAGTGGTGCGGTTCCACAGCGTTCACCTGCCGAGCACGTCCGCGTCTGGCCGCGAGCCGCCGTCCGCTTGCAGCCAACGCAGTGGCGAAAGCGGACACCAGCCGGCAGACGTGCCGAATGTTCATTTTCGCCCTTTGCGGACATTCGAAGCATCCCCTTTTGATGTCTTCTTTGGGGAGATCAGACTGAGCCCGGATGGCGTAAAGGGGGAAATCAAAGCACCGAGTGCAACGAGAATTCCCGATGATCTGAGCGCCTGTTTCTGTCATGTCGGGTGCGCCAGTTTTACAGGGTTTTAGGAGCTACCTCCCGTTTAGATGTGCGAATCAGGCAGCGGACAAGGAGCGTAACGACGTGCATCGGGCACTCTTCTGGCTTAGCTTGATACTGCTAGGAATCGGCGGGTGGCTGCTTATGCCAACCCCGGCGGGCGACGGCGAAATCGTGAACACGGCGAACCCTGACGCAATGCCCTCGTCAGAACCCAATTATGTCGGCTGGGTGACCTTCCTGCTCGGTTTTCTCACCCTCGCTTGCAGCCATTACCTCAAGACACGAGGGATTGGCCGGGCTGATCGGGTTGATGCTCGCGATTCAGCTCATCGAACGGAGCCTACGGAAGACGCCGAGTAGTTTGAAAATAAGCCGCCGAGTTGTTGCTCGAAGCTGCCTTTGCCCACGGACCTGAGCCGGCTTGTCTTCTTGCCTGTCGAGCCGAGGGTGGTCGCGTTCCTGCTCGCTCAGCCATTCCCGGAGCGGTGGGACTGAAGCCCGCTAGATTTGTGCCTCCGTCACCTGGCGGGCGTCGGCACCGTCCCAAGCCATGCGGATGCCCCGAGGAAGGGCGTACCTAACCTTGGTGAGCTGTCCCTCGGAGACGTGCCGCTCCAGAACCGAGAATACGGCGCGGATCGCGTCGTCCGGATCCGCGAGCCGTGTATCACCCAATCCCTCAGCAACGCTGGCAGCGAACTCCTCGGGAGTGTCGCAGTCGCTCGGCTGTCGGGCGGGCGTGAACTGGTCATAAAAAGCGCCGCGGATGATGAGCGGCAGCTGCGAGCCGAGATGCGCAGCCAGCTCGACCGGCAGGCGGTCTCGCAGCGCACGGAGCACGGTCCCGAGAACCTTCCACGCGACCTGCCGATCAGCGCCGAGTTGCTCAATGATTTCGTTGAGCCAGACATGGGCCGTCTGGATGGTCTTGTCGAATACATCCAAGCCGTTTGCGCTCATCCTAACCTCCTCGGACATTTGCCTATCGATGGTGGCGGGATGTGCTCGCCAACATCCGGGACGCAGGAAGGTTCCGGTTGCACGCCGCGACTCTGCCGGAGAGAAATCGGCGTGGGCGGCCCGAGGCGCGGTTCCGTGAGCGACAAATCGCGTCTCCGGTCTCGCGCCCGCCGCCACGAAGCCGCGATGACGATCGGGCTACCAATAACATCCTCTTCGCCGGGGCATGGCCTGACCCAGGAAATTTTTAGTCAGTGGGCGAGGACCAGCGGCGTCGAGCCGTGCAGGAGATCCCGGCTGACGCCGCCGAAGACCGCCTCCAGGACGCGAGGGCGGCCGTAGGCGCCCATCACGATATAGCCGCACTGCATGCTCGCAGCGGCATCAAGCAGGGCGTCGGCGACTGATTTCCCACTGTGGGGCCACTCGTGCATCTGAGACAGGACGTTGTGTCGAGCCAGGTAGCGAGAAGCCTCGGCAGGAGGAAAATCAAGCGGAGTGTCGCTGATCGTTACGATGTGGACCACCGATGCAAGTCTCAGCATCGGGAGAGCGAGGCGAAGGGCGTGTGCGGATTCCTGTGAGCCGTTCCAAGCCACAAGTGCAGGCCCGACCAGCTTCAGCGACCCACCCTCTGTCGGCACCGCCAGCACCGGAGCCCGAGCATGGATGGCAACAGTGCCGGTCATCGAAGCCGGAGGGACGGCAAAAGCGCCGGCCGCCCCTGGAAGGCTCATCACGATCAGGTCTGCCAGGCGAGATTGCTCTACGATCATTTGCTGGGGAATGCCGCTTAGCTGACGCCACTCCCAAGACACACCCTCACGCCTGAGCCGCCCTTCTATCCGGTCCCGCAGTTCCTCCTCTCGCCGTCGTACATCATCAACCACGACTGGCATGGTCGCTGCAGGGCCCAGAGGGTCTCCGGTCAGAAGGAAGTCGTGTGGTGTCACGTTGATGCAGTTCACGTGGCCGTTGTAGCTGTGAGCTACTGAAAGGGCAGCTTCCACCCTGGCGTCCGTTCCCCTGTCATGAGCTATGTGGAGCAGGATCGATTTCATTTTCGCCTCCGAGGAAGGTGTCGCCTGAACGGGAGCGGCAAATATTCGGCACAGCTGCCGCAGGTCCGTGGCTGGCTGTTTGGCGGGCACGCCGTTCCGCAACCCGCCGGCTGCTATTTTCCCCGACTATAACTGCGCGCGCCAAGCCATCTGTCGCTTCTGTGCGGATGCGCCTTCAGGCGTCAATCCGAGCTTCGAACTCGTCTACGAAGGATTGGAGCTCGGCAAGTCTTCTGGTCAAGTCGCTCAACGTCGCGCCGGTGACATCGACCATCCTGCCGTTCCTCTTTTCGCGGAACTGCGCGTCGCCTGAGGAGAACATCTCGATCTGCCTCTCGAGGCTGTCCCGCTCTTCGCGCATCCACCTTATGAGCCGGTCACGGTAATCCATGCCGCCAAGCCTATAGGAAAGGACGGCTGGATGCGACAGGTCTAGCGGCTGATTCAGGCTCGGCCCAAGGGAATTTCCCCGACGATCCCGGAACCCCGCTAGGCCGTCCTCCGTTTTTTGTTCGCGAGCTATTCCTGAAGGAGGAGAGAGATGGATACGCGTCAGGTCGAGCGTGAGCATGATCAAGAGGCCGTTCGGAGCTCCGCTTCCACCGAAAGTCCGCTCGACACGATCAAGGAAAGCCTCAAGGGCCCCTGGAGCTGGAACAAGATCGGCATCGGGCTGGGGGCGGCTGCCGTCGCGGCCGGAGCGGCGGTCGCAGCGCGGAAATACGCCACCGCCGGAGAGGAGCAGCAGGATGATTTCCAGCTTCGGCTCGAAACCGATGAAAATCTCCGCCTGATCTCCTCGAAGAAGGTCGAAGGCACGCCGGTCGTCGACCGCGACGGCACGAAGATCGGCACGATCGATAACTTCATGGTCGACAAATATACCGGCCGCGTCGCCTATGCCGTGATGAGCTTCGGCGGCACGTTCGGGTTCGGCGCAACTTTGTTCCCGCTTCCCTGGCCGCTTCTCGACTATGACGAGGAGAAGGGGGGATATCGGCTCGATATCACGAAGGAGGAGCTCTCCCAGGCTCCCAGGTTCCAGGCCAATGACGAGCCGGAGTTCAGCCCCGAATATCGTCGGCGGATTATCCTCTTCTACAGGCCTTAGGCACTGCTTAGGCCTCGGCAAGGCTAGCGGAGGCAATTTGTACGTCTGGGAGGCGACCTACTCAGAGGAACCGCAATTCGATTGGCGGGTTTTCTTTGACGCTGCGCGTTCCCATCGCGCAGACTTGGGAGCTGAGACGCCCGGTGTCGATCAGAGCCGGGCGTCTCGACTCGCAGCTGCCCGGTCGAAGCAATGAGCAATGTGCTTCCTGATCCCGCTATCATTGTTTGTCCGACGTGCTCGACGGCCAACCGCGTGCCGCGCTCCAAACTTGCGTCCGGAGGGAAATGCGGCCGTTGCCGCGATCCTCTGTTTCAGCAGAAACCGGTGGTTCTGACCTCCGCGAATTTTGATCGGCACGCTCGTACGAGCGATCTTCCTCTGCTGATCGATTTCTGGGCCGATTGGTGCGGACCCTGCCGGCAGATGGCTCCCACCTTCTCGGCGGCGGCGGCCCACCTCGAGCCGCAGCTCCGCCTGGGCAAGCTTGACACGGAAGCAGAGCCGAACATCGCCGCCCGATACGGAATTCGAAGCATTCCGAGCCTTGTTCTTGTGCGGAAGGGAACGGAAGTTGCCCGGACCGCGGGAGCAATGCCGCTGCCCAGCGTGATCCAGTGGGCTCGGCACGCCGCCCCATAGAGGTCAATGGAGGATGCAGACCGATGATAGTGGGTGGCGTTGCACCATCGATCATCGACCGGTGCTCCTGCCTAAGCTTGCCACCGCTTTCATGACCGCGCGAAGCTTGGTCGCCGCGTCTGAAACAGGTCAGGCTCCACGTGAGCTCACCACGTAAAAGCCGCTCTCGCCCTGCGGCTGATATAGCGGCATCAAAATAAGGCCGCTGCATGGAGCCCGCACCGGTCCGTTTCGGTCCTTTCCGACCTCTTCCCCCTCCCGGAGCGCCTGAAAGCTCACGAACCCTGGCAGCATTTCGAAGCAGTCCTCGGGCTTGATGGCGTGCCGGTAAACGAAATCGTAGGTGCCCTGGGTAGGCGATTGTGCCGCAAGACCGTTTTGGACGCGCTGACGCTCCTCAGCGCTTAACGGCGCCACACCGAGGCGGTCGGCGATGAGCTGGAGTATCCCGACACCATTCGTCACCGAGACCGGTGCAGACAAGGCCCCTAGCTCGAACGTGGCCGCTTTCCAGCCGCGACGGGCGGCATATTCGACCAATGTGCAATGTATGGTCCGCTCAAAGCCGACGGCCTTTGGAACAGGCAGATCGTCGAGCATGGGCCAGGCAGCTGTATCGGACAGCGCGCTCAGATACGGTGGCGTGTGCCCTGAGGTTCCATGGAGGTCCACGAGCCACCGTTCGCGGTCCGGACTTTCAGACGCCAATTGCTCCAACGTCGACCAAAGGGAGGATGCCTCTTGTCCCTCGGGCGTGCCGTTCGACCACCCCGCTTCATGGAAGGTGCGGTTCAGGTCGTGGTCAAGGAAGCGGACACCCTGCCGCAGCGCGGGAATGTTTCCGAGCAAGGTGACAATCTCACCAGAGATAGGATTCGTGCAGGCTTCAAATCGAACCGCAGCCGCCACGCCATTTGGCTCGTTGCCATGGAGGCCGGCTACTATGACGAGGAGCGGTCCCGGCTTACCCCCCGACTTACGGAACAGAGTTCGCTTTAGGGGAACCATGTGTCCGAACGCGTTGATCCTGCCGTCGATATCTTCGTCGATGACCAACTCTGGAGCCCGCAGTGAAATTGCTTCCGCGACTGTCCGGAGCCCCTTCGATCGAGCGGTCTCGAGGGTATTGCGGTCGATCTGGAGCTTCTCGCCGGAGGACGTGGAGACGGAAAGTTCATCAACGTGCTCCCAAGCTAACCGATGAAGAGCAAGCTCAAGTGAATCCCCGCATCGCAGTGGAAGTGGCCGCCCACGATGATGGTATCTGCGGGCCCGCAATGGCCACCGGCTGACGGACTCGTCCGATGATGACAGCTCAACCATAGCTTCGGTGAGAAGGACTGAGCTTTTGTCGGCGTCATAGTCGTCGAGTAAGGAATTGAAGGTGTCGAGCATCCAGCGGCTACCGGTCTGCAGGGATCGCGCACGGGACTCTACTGGCTCGAGCCAGTGCTCGGGATCTGTTACTCGAAGCTTCTGTAGCCCGCTGATGGCCAGCGGGAGCAGCTGGTCCAGCAGCAGCCGCTGAGTGGGGTGCAGATGGCCGTCTGTCCAATAGATCTGCGACTCCATCCCGTCACGAGCTGCGCGCCTGAAGCTCTC
>JALYGI010000097.1 GCA_030777185.1 Pseudomonadota bacterium | reverse complement strand
TGCGCTCGGCCTGGTCCTCTTCTGGCGCGCGCTCCACCACTGGCGCCGAAGCGCCGACGCGCTCGAAGCGCTCGCGCTTCGCCGCTCTGATTAGGCCTTTTTTGGAGGTCTAACGGCCGAGCTTGCCCAGACGCATGCGGTCGAGCATGCCCGTGCTTTCGGAATGGAAGCGCAAGATGAGCGCCGGATCGGACTGATAGAGTTCCTCCACCATCCTGCGACGATCCGGCCCCGCTTTGAAGAGCGCTGTGTTGAAGCTGCGGTAGAATTCGCGGTTGCGCCAAAGCGTGTTCGCTTCCCGCTCGAACAGATCGTGGAGCGCGGCCCCTTCGAATTCACGCTGCGTCGCCAGCAGCATGGCAGTCCGCACTGCATCGGGAAGCGTGGAGCCGCTCCAGGGATGAAAGAAGCCGCCGCGCAATCCGAATTTCGCCACGCGCGCGCCGCCGACCCGCCAGAAGGCGCCGAAATCCCCGCCAAGGGCCACCGGCAAGGCGTTTGTTTCTTCCCGCTCCGTCTCAAGCGGCGTCCACCTGCGCTTGGCCAGATAAGCGTCGAGCCGGGCGACGGAAGTCTCGAGGTCGATTTCGGGCGTGTCCGAAAGATAGCTGTCCTCGATTCGCATCCGCCGTTCGGAAAAGGGAATGCACTGCATGAAGCGATAGCCGTCATACTGATCGACCGTGGCGTCGATGAGCACAGGCCGGTCCACCTGGTGGGGTGCCGAGAACAGATAGTCCCGCGCCAGCGACTTGCGCCAGCCCAGGTCGAGCATCGAAAGATTCGCCGCCCCGCGCGCATCGATCGCCCCGTCGGCCTTGATCTTCTCGCCGCCGAGCAGCACCAGCTCGTTGTCCCGCACCGCGACGGCCTTGGTGCCGAGCCGATACTGATCCGGCCTCAGCGTCTCTCGAACCATCCGGTCGACGTCAGCGGTCCTGATCGCCGCCACCCCGGCTTTGAACTTCCGGCTCTGCCCTGGAAAGGCCACGTAATAACCGGGCCAGCGATGCGCGATGAGCGGCTGGATCAGCTCCTGGCCGGCCTCGCTCACCTCGTCTTCCAGGAAACACCAGAGCCGGTCGGCGCCGCCGAAGCTCTCAGCCTCCTCGACCAGCAACAGCGGCACTTCGGGCCGCCCCCGAGCCATCGCGATGGCAGCGAGGCTCCCGGCCAGCCCTCCGCCGGCGATCAACAATCCGTCCCGCTTACCTCTTGCCATGGCCACCGCTTACAACAGCCTCCAGCCTCCAGCTACGGATTGTTCGCAAGCCGTTGGAAGGAGGCTCATTTTGGCACGTTTTTCGAAGCCTTGGGTAGGAGAGTCCCAGTTAACCATGAACTTAACTTAAGTTTGGAACTTCTCGCGGGGCTTTGGCGCTTTATTCGTCGACGAGGAACAGGGATGTCCCGGCCGACGGTGAAGAGAATTTCAGGCAGCGCGGCGCTGATTGCCGCATTCCTTGCGGCGCCGGCGGCACAGGCGCAACTTCTGCTGGCGGAGCCCGTGCTGGGCTACGCTCCGGAAGAGTCGCCCATGCCCGCCGATGTGGCGCAGGTTTCCGTGAGCCGCGACATTTTCCGGTCTGATGCGCGCATCAAGGTTTCCGCCCGCACCCTTAGGGAGGAGGACGGTTCGGTGATCGTTCGCCGGGGGCTCATCGGAAGCTGGACGATCTCCAGCGGCCTCGAAGCGGGCGTCGGTCTCTTCGCGGTCAATGGGGACGGACGCAAGCACAACGAGTTCAAGCGCAGCTGGACGGTGAAAGACCTCACTCCGAAGAACGGGAACATCGCGGCTGTCGGCATGAAGCTCAGATTCTAGCCAGCTTGGATTTTGATCATTGCTTGCCCGGAACCTTTGCCGGCTCCCGCGGATTTCCGTGGCACACAGGGAAGGAACTCGGACAGTGATGGGAAGATTGGCGATCCCGCTCCTCGCCGGAGCGCTGCTGCTTGGCGCAGCCCCCGCCGCCGCTCAGGAGGTTCCTCCGCCGGCATCGCCGCCACCCTCGCCGCCTCTGCCGCCTGTCGGGGGCGACAGCTTCACCATTGGTCTGGGCGGCGGGATCGTCCCCAGCTACGAGGGATCGGACGATTATCGGATCATCCCCGCCGGCGTCGTGCGCGGCAAGGTTTCAGGCTTCAACTTCTTCACGCGGGGCCTGCAATTCTATCTCGACCTGGTGCCCGAAGCCGAAGGCGAGACGCTCGACCTGTCTGTCGGTCCCGTCGTCGGGCTCCGCCTCAACCGCACCAGCAGCATCAAGGACGCTCGGGTGCGCGCGCTCGGGGAGCTCGACGAAGCTTATGAGGTCGGCGGCTTCGTCGGCATCGGCAAGACCGGGGTGATCACCAGCGCTTATGACAATCTGAGCTTCCGCCTCGCCTATGTGAAGGACGTCGGAAGCGCGCACGAAAGCCACGTCATCACCCCGTCCATCGAATATGGAACGCCACTCAGCCGCCAAGCCTATGTCGGCGTCGGCGCCTCGGCGGATTTTGTCGGCGACGGCTATGCACGCTATTATTTCGACGTGACCCCAGCGGGCGCCGCAGCCTCCGGCCTTTCCCCGTTCCGGGCGGACGGCGGCTTCAAAAGCTACAGTCTGAGCCTGTTCGGCAGCCACGCGCTGACGGGCGATCTACTCAAAGGCCTCTCCCTCTTCGCGGTGGGCAGCTACACAGGGCTTCGCGGGGATTTCCGGAGAAGCCCGATCGTGTCGCAGGTGGGCAGCCCCAACCAGTGGTTCGGCGTCCTCGGCCTCGCTTACACCTTCTAACGGCGCTCCCGCGCGGCGGTCGTCATTGCCTTGGGGAGCGCCGGGCAGTGTTGGTGCCGGTCGATTTTCGCGTTAAGAACAGGGAGTGAACGACGCACCCCCGACACAGGCGATCCGGAAGATCATTCATGTCGACATGGACGCTTTCTATGCGTCGGTCGAGCAGCGCGACAATCCGGAACTCCGGGGCAAGCCGCTCGCCGTCGGCGGCATGCATCGGGGGGTGGTGGCCGCCGCGAGCTATGAAGCACGCAGGTTCGGCGTTCGCTCCGCGATGCCGTCGGTGACGGCGAGGCGCCGCTGCCCCGGCCTTGTCTTCGTCAAGCCGCGCTTCGATGCTTATCGCGAGGTCTCGCACCAGATCCGCGCCATCTTCCACGAATATACGCCGCACGTGGAGCCGCTCTCGCTCGACGAAGCCTATCTCGACGTAACCGAAGACCTCAAGGGGATCGGAGTGGCCACCAGGATTGCGGAGGAGATCCGCGCCCGCATCCGCGCCGAGACCGGTCTCACCGCCTCGGCAGGCGTCTCTTACAACAAGTTCCTGGCGAAGCTCGCCTCAGATCACAACAAGCCTGACGGCCTCTGCGTCGTCACTCCGGCCAAGGGCGAGGCCTTCGTCGCAACCTTGCCGGTGAAGCGCTTCCACGGCGTCGGTCCCGTCACCGCCGCCAAGATGGCCCGGCTCGGGATCGAGACGGGAGCGGACCTGCGAGCGATGAGCCTCGACTTCCTCCAGCACAATTTCGGAAGCTCGGGCCGCTATTATTACGATCTCGCCCGCGCCGTCTGCCACCGCCGCGTCTGTGCCGACCGCCCCTACAAGTCGGTAAGCTCGGAAGACACCTTCTTCGAGGATCTGACGGCCGAGGCCGATCTCATCGCCGAGCTCGAGAAGATCAGCCACGGCGTCTGGAGCCGGATCGAAAACAAGTCGCTTTCCGGCCGGACCGTAAACCTCAAGGTCAAATACCAGGATTTCCGGATCGTCACCCGCGCCCGATCACTCGATCGGCCCGTCGCCGGGCGGGAGGAATTTCTCGAGATCGGAACGGCGCTTCTTCGCACTCTTCTGCCGGCCCCGAAAGGGATCAGGCTGCTTGGCCTGGGCCTCTCCAATCTCATTGAAGGCAGTGTCCCGGTCGAGCCGGAGCGGGAGCTCGTCCTGCCGCTCTGATACATGATGAGCGGCAAGAGGGATGCCAATCGACAAGCACCTTAGAGCTGCGTCACCTCGCTGGCGCGGATCAGGATCACGTCCTGGGCGAAGCTTTCCTCCAGCTGCGATCGGTAATTGGCCCACCAGCCGCGCTCGAGCGTCGAGGTCATCACCTCGAAGATCACGATCTCGTCGCGCGCGGTGCCGCCGCCCTCATCCCACAATCCCTCTGCCGGGCTGCGCGTGAAGGCGGTGAGGCCGCCAAAGCGCTCCACCAGCTCGCGCCGCACTCCGCCGAAAAGCTCCGGCCCGAACGGCCGCCCCCCATTGTCGCGAAGCGGCAGGAGGATTTCGATAACATGCATGGAAGGGCACAACGCGTGCCGCGGCACCGGGTTCTCCGCCGCCGTCCTCGGCCCTTTTCATATGGCCCAGAAGGCAGCATGACCACGAACCATCCCTCGACTTGGGCAGGCCGACATGTGCAATGAAATCCGCCGCAACATCGCGCTCGGCAATGTCCGGGACGATTTCAGCCAGCTCCGCATCCCGCTTCGCTTCCCCGAAGGACTGCCGAACCTCGCGCCGCTCGACAGCATCCGAATCACGGATCCAACCGCCATTGTCCGCATCGGCGAAGACGGCGCGGAGCTGGTCGTGCGCCGCTGGAGCTGGCCGGGGCCGAACAAGAAGCCCGTCTACAACTTCCGGTCCGAGGGTCGGCAATTCACCAGTGGCCGCTGCCTGATCGTGGCGGACGGCTTCTACGAGTTTACGGCGCCCGCGGACCCGAAGCAGAAGCGCAAGCAGAAATGGCTGTTCACCAAGAAAGGCGAACCGTGGTTCTGCATCGCGGGCATCTGGCGAAAGACGCCGGAAGTGGGCGAGGCCTTCACCATGCTGACCACCGAGCCCGGCGCCGACGTCGCGCCCTACCACAACCGTCAAATCGCAGTGATTGACCGGAGCGAGTGGGCACGCTGGCTCGATCCAGCCGTGCCGGCGGGGGAGCTGCTGAGACCGCTCCCCGCCGGCAGCCTGGAGGTTGAGCAGGTCGGCTGAGCGTGCCGGCTCACTTGCGCCGATCGCTCCAGCCTTCCGACCGATCTGATTGGCGTTTGATCGAAGACGATCAGGCTCCGCCTCGTGCCGTCCGAGCAAATCGCATCTTCGGCGCTGCATCCCCCGATCGTTGGGGGGTGGACTTCCCAAGGGCAAATGGCATCATCCTCGGACCAACCGAATCCTGCCCGCAACGGCGGCGGGATGTTTCGCCTGATGCAGCCACTCGGGGGTGTATCGATGCACTTGTCCCGCAGAAACCTTCTTCTCTCCGGCTGTGCCGTGCTTTTCGGCTGTGGAGGCGAAGATCCTCCGCCACCCCCACCGCCGCCGCCTCCGCCACCCCCGCCACCGCCGCCGCCACCTCCGCCGCCACCTCCTCCCGCTCCGACGACCTTGAATTTCAGCTTCGCGGCGGGCCAGGATGGCTTCACCGCCGATTTTTCCGACTATAGCCCGGGCATGGAACTGGGCGATCAGGGCATCCGGTTCGTGGCCGAGGTCCGGCGGCTCCCGCCGCCCCTCGACAACCGCTTCGGCTTCCTGCTCGGCGGCACCAATCGTTCGGCCGACCTGTTCATGTATATCTACCGGCCCGTCACCGGCCTGGTTGCCGGTCAGCGCTATCGGGTGAGGGTGGACGTCACCTTCGCAACCAACGTTCCGCCGGACTGTGTCGGCATCGGCGGCTCGCCCGGCCAATCCGTCGTGATCAAGGCGGGCGCGACGGCGATCCAGCCCATCAAGAGTGTCGTG
>JALYGI010000096.1 GCA_030777185.1 Pseudomonadota bacterium | reverse complement strand
ATGATCGTCGTGTCGGCGGTGAGGCGCGAGGCGATCTCCGATGGGCGGTTCTCCTCGAAAAAGCTTGGCGATAGGCGGAGGAGGTTGCGCTGGACGGAGGTGCGGACGTCGGCAACGACCCGCTCGCCGAGCCAAGTCACGAAATAGTAGCGGAAGGCGGTGGCGATCGCCATCACCGCAACGAGCAGGAGCAGATATTGGAACCAGCGCGCGATGTCGCCGCTCTCGCCTGAGAAGCCGCGGTCGATGATGAGGCGGAAGCTCATTGGAATGGCGAGGGTTGCGCCTGCCGCCACAAGCAAGGCTGCGGCGGCGCCGGCGATCCGTCCCGGGTAACGCTTGGCAAAGCGCCAGACCATCGACAGATTGCCGATCTTCCTGCTGCCAGTGAGTTCCGGCTTGCTCCCCATGACCCAAGGCCTAGCAGCGCGTGGAAGGCCGCTCAATCCCGGCGAGGGAGCCTTTAACCGGTCGGTCGGTTTATAACAGTAGATTATGCCCTATTTGCCGCGCTATGCGAGGCAAAAGGGTTGGAGGATTGATGCTCTACGACGCTTATGAAATGCAGCGTTCGCTGCTCGCCGGCGCCAGCACATTAGCGAATATCGGCGCCGGCTGGATGCAGAATCCCGCCAATCCGTTTTCCTACAGCAAAATGGGTCCCATCGTCGGTTCGGCCCTGGACGTTTTCGCCCATGCCTCGGCCTCGCGCGGCAAGCCCGAATTCGGGCTTCAAACAACGATCGTTGACGGCAAGACCGTTCCGGTCGCCGAGGAAATCGTGCTTCGCAAGCCGTTCGGGCAGCTGAAGCGGTTCCGCCGTGAAGGGATTGAAGGTGGGCCGCGGCTGCTGATCGTAGCGCCGATGTCCGGCCATTATGCGACTTTGCTGCGCGGCACCGTCGAGCGGATGCTGCCGGGCCATGACGTGTATATCACCGACTGGCGTGACGCCAAGCTTGTGCCGCTGGCCGACGGCAGGTTCGATCTGGATGATTATATCGATTACCTGATCGCCTTCCTCGAGCATATCGGACCCGGGGCGCACATGCTTGCCGTGTGCCAGCCTTCCGTGCCCTGCTATGCGGCCGCGGCATTGATGTCGGCGGATAAGAACCCGGCGCGGCCAAGGACGCTCACAATGATGGGCGGACCGATCGATACAAGGGAGGCGCCGACCGCCGTCAACACGCTCGCCACCCAGCGCCCCCACGCCTGGTTCCAGCGCAACGTGATCGCCACCGTCCCCTATTCTTATCCAGGCGCGGGCAGGTCGGTCTATCCCGGATTTCTGCAGCTTGCCGGATTCATGACCATGAATCTGGGTAGCCATCTCACCAGCCACTGGGAGATGTTCAAGCATTTGGTCGCAGGCGATGGCGAAAGCGCGGATTCCACCAAGGATTTCTACGACGAATATCGCTCCGTCTGCGATATGACCGAGGAATTCTACCTGCAGACGGTGGATGTGGTCTTCCAGCGGCACCTGCTGCCGAAAGGCGAGATGATGCATCGGGGCCGCCGCGTCGATCCGGCTGCGATCAGCGACGTCGCAATCCTCGCAATCGAGGGTGAGCGTGACGACATTTCAGGAATTGGCCAGACCAAGGCGGCGCTCAACATCTCGACCAAGCTTCCGGAGCAGATGAAGCAATATCATCTGGCGGAGGGCGTCGGTCATTACGGCATCTTCAACGGCAGCAAGTGGCGCACGCGGATCGCCCCCGTGGTCGAGCAGTGGATCGCGCAGCACGACGGGTGAGAGCGTGATCCCGCCGTCGATCATTCCCGGTCTGACATATGACCTAAGTTGTTGGCGGCTTTAATTTATCCTGCCGAGGCCAGTATCCGCCTCACTGTTCAACAATTGATAGGGCGAATGGGGCTGCGCCGTCCCCCGGACGGCGCCATCGGGCTCCATTCGGGTCTGATGTCTCATTGTCACATGCCGTACGCGGCGAATTTGGTGAGCGCAGCCTCCGCGGGGGTTCTCGCTTAACGATTCTGCCGCATTCCGGCTGACAATGAAAGGCCGCTCCCAAAGGAGCGGCCTTTTTGCATTTCATCTGCTGCCGACCGCGCGCTCGACGTTCAGCGCGGCTTCCACCATTCGCTCCCACATATCCGGATCGCCTGCCGCGGCCATGACTGGATCGGGTTCACGCATCGTCCGGAGGATCGAGAGCGCGTCGTCGGTATATTCGTGCCAAGTTTCGTCGACGTTCGGCCCCGCCGACGGATCGTCGCCTTGCGCGTTGATGCTGAGCGCGCGCCCGGCCAGCACGCGGGCGATCCGCTCGACGAGCGTGAGGTTCGATACCGGCATTCAGTTTCTCCTCCGTTTCAACCTAAACGGGAGACGAGGCGAGCGGTTGCCTCAAAGCCTGTTTGGGAATGAGGTTCCGGTCCATAGGAAGCGGGCCGGCGCCGAGCCCGAGAAAAGCGCTCTTGAGCGCATTTTCAAACAGGCTCTCAGCCGAACCGGAAGCCGAGCAGGTGCGCGGCAAGCAAAGCCGCTCCGACCCAAATGAGGACGATCAGCATTGCTCCCCAGCGGCTCTGCGGACGTGCCGCCGCTTCTTCCACGCGAGCGCGGCACTCGTCAAAAAGTCCCGGGGGGAGCATCTTCACGAACAGCCACATGCCGAGGGGCACGAGAAGCACGTCATCGACCAGACCCAGAACCGGGATGAAGTCGGGAATGAGATCGATCGGCGACAAGGCGTAGGCCGTCACCGTCAGGCCAAAGGCGCGCGCGTACCAGGGCGTCCGCGGATCGCGCGCGGCGAGCCAGGCGGCATGCACGTCTCGCTTGATCCGCCGTGCGAAAGCTCGGAGCCCGCCGCCTGGACTAGGCACTACAGCACTTCGAACAGCCCCGCCGCGCCCATGCCGCCGCCGACGCACATGGTGACGACCACGTAGCGGGCGCCGCGACGACGGCCCTCGATAAGGGCGTGGCCCGTCATGCGGGCGCCCGACATGCCGTAGGGGTGGCCGATCGAGATCGAACCGCCGTTGACGTTCATCCGCTCGTCGGGGATGCCGAGCACGTCCTGGCAGTAGAGGACCTGGACGGCAAAGGCCTCGTTCAATTCCCACAAACCGATGTCGTCGACGGTGAGGCCGAAGCGCTTCAGCAGCTTCGGCACCGCAAAGACCGGGCCGATGCCCATCTCATCCGGTTCCGTTCCCGCGACCGCCATGCCGACATAGCGGCCGAGCGGCTTAAGGCCCCGTTCGGCGGCCATGCCGGCTTCCATGATCACGCAGGCCGAGGCGCCATCGGAGAGCTGGCTGGCATTGCCGGCGGTGATCATCGCGTCCGGGCCCATGACGGGCTGCAGCTTCTGGAGATCCTCCATAGTGGTCTGCGGGCGATTGCCCTCATCCTTGGTGAGGGTCACCTCCTTCATCGAAGTCTCACCGATCGCCTTGTCGGTGACCTTCATCCGCGCGGTGACGGGGATGATCTCGTCATCGAACTTGCCTTCGGCTTGGGCCCTGGCGGTGAGCTGCTGGGAGCGGAGCGCATAGGCGTCCTGGCGCTCGCGGCTGACGGTGTAGCGCTTGCCCACCACCTCGGCGGTGTTGATCATCGGCATGTAGACGCCGTTGTGCATGGACAGGAGCTCGGGGTCGGGCCCGACGCGCATCTCTGGCGTCTGGACGAGCGAGATGCTCTCCACGCCGCCGGCAACGCAGACATCCATGCGATCGACGATCACCTGCTTGGCGGCGGTGGCGATCGCCATCAGGCCCGAGGCGCATTGGCGATCGATCGACATTCCGGCGACGGTAACCGGAAGGCCGGCGCGAAGGGCGGAGGTGCGGCCGATCGTGGTCTGGACGCCCTGCTGGAGCGCTGCGCCCATGATGCAATCCTCGATCTCGGCGGGATTGACGCCCGAGCGCTCCACCGCCGCGCGGATCGCATGGGCGGCGAGGGTGGGGGAAGGTGTGGCGTTGAACGCGCCGCGATAGGCTTTGCCGATCGGGGTGCGGGCGGTGGAGACGATAACGGCGTCGCGGGTGGCCATGATTTGGGCTCCTTGGGTTGATCAGAGAAAGATAAGGCCGATCCAGT